>NZ_JAPZRB010000420.1:0-2020 GCF_027531105.1 Microcystis sp. LE18-22.4A | reverse complement strand
GATAATCGGCAAAATGACTAACCCTACTATCTTAGAAGAGCTACTAAAATTAGCAGCTACCGCTAATTCTCTCGCAGAATTTAAGCAGTCTTTGGCAAGAATCCAATAATCTTATCCTAATATCTAGAAAACGGGTTTCTTGAAGAAACCCGTTTTCTGGACTTGTGGCCATCGCCTGCTCGCCATGACCCGCTACAATTGTCATTGTGAGGGAGTAATTGAGAGACAATCTTCAGAAACCCGTTTTCTGGACTTATGGCAAATCACCTGAATCAGTGAACAGTTGTTAACCTTTTGGTAACTGATTCAGGTAATTGCATTTGCGTCTCTTGGTTATAATTCACAAACAGGCTATAATGTTAGTAAAACAACGTTAATCTCTAAGGTTTATCAATGACTCAAATATTGATCGAAATTCCCGACGAATTAATATCTCGTTTGCAAGAACAAAAATCCTCGGTTCAAGAGATTGTTATCAAAGCTTTGGAAAATTATGTTCAAGCTGAATTACCAGATATTACCAAGACTCGTACTTGGGAACTTTGTGGAAGTTTAGAAATTGTCCAACCTGAGCCTAAATATATTATCGGACAAGATAATCGGGGTCAAGTTGTAACTAACTACGCTGAAAACATCGATGAAATTATTTATTAAAAATTGTGGACAAAGAAATTATTGTTGATACTTCTGCTTTAATTGCCTTTTTTGTCAAATCTGAAACTCATCACGAAAGCGCTCAAAAATATTACTTGGAAAATCCTCATAATAATTGGATTATTCTCGAATCGGTATTCGATGAAACTGTGACTTGGATTCGGAGCAAGGTATCTAGTCGAGCCTCAATCCAAGTGGGTCAAATACTAAGAGAAGATCATCGTTATATCAATGTGTCAGATAGCGATGATCTGGCAATATGGGAAGCTTTCTGTAAGTACAATGATAAAAAATGGAGTTACACAGATTGTTCTATTTTAGTTATGGCTCATCGTTTACAAATATTTAAGGTATTCGCTTTTGATGATCATATTCGTCAAATGGCAGGATTAGGAATTGTTTGTGTCCCATAAACTAATAAAAATACAATTTATGAACGTCGTTCAGATTGCATATCTTGCAACACCCACGAAACTGAGAAAACGGGTTTCTTTGAGAAACTATTTAGAAAACCCGTTTTCTGCAAACGCCTATTTAGAAACCCGTTTTCTGTATAAATATTAATTTCTGTTACAGGGGTCTTGAAAGATTGGGTATTGTTGGGCTAAAACTGTTAGCAATAAACCTTTGCAGTTAATGTCATGACTTCTACCCTTTTGCCGAGCTTTCCTGCTGTTGACGATGTTTTGTTCAAATATGCTCAATCTGATGGCTTGAGTCAAGCTAATCAGGTGGATAGTGTGAGAAATCAGCGTTTAACCGCACCCGAATTAAATACTGTAGTTTTCCTCGATGCTGGTGTTAGCGATTATCAAAGTCTCCAAGCTGGAGTAATTCCAGAAGTCGCCACGGTTATTCTCTCTGCCAATCAAGACGGAATCGAACAAATCTCCGCTTTTTTACCACAAAATCCCCAGATTACCACCACCACCTCTATTATTAAATCGGTGCGTTACGCTATCGCGCTTCATAGCCTACGAGTAAGCAAACAACTCAAATGAACCCAACAACCGCCAATTATGATGAACCCTGGAAAGAAGCATTAAGCGAGTATTTTGAAGCATTTTTACATTTCTTCTTTCCTGAAGTTCACCAATTAATTGATTGGACAAAAATTCCCGAATCCCTAGAAAAAGAACTCAAACGGATTACCGCTTCAGCAAAGACAAAAAAACGTTTCGCTGACAAACTTTATAAAGTCTGGTTACTCAGGGGTGAAGAAGTGTGGATTTTGATTCATATTGAAATTCAAAGTCAATACGAAGAAAATTTCCCTCAGAGGATGTATATTTATAACTATCGTGCCTTTGATTTGTATCAGAAACCGGTTATCAGTCTCGCTATATTAGGAGATGAACGAGTAAAT
>NZ_JAPZRB010000436.1:0-1705 GCF_027531105.1 Microcystis sp. LE18-22.4A | reverse complement strand
CAAACCGCCGACACCATCGGTCAAAGCATGGGGGCATCGCGGCTGGGGTTGTCTCTTTCATCGCTGCTCTTTCAACGTAAAGTGCTTACTCTTTAACGATTATACTCGATTTGATCTTTATTTAGCGTTTAAGTCCCATTATCAGATATGATTCTAGTTTATCTGGTTTTATGGTAATCTGGTTTTACAGAAAACCTGCTTACCAGACATGATTCTAATTTATCTGGTTTTATGGTAATCTGGTTTTACAGAAAAATTTCTTGATCGAGCCGAATAATTCTGGTTTTATGGCAATCTGGTTTTACAGAAAACCAGTTCACGGAATCGATCCAAATGTGACTGCAATTCTGGTTTTACGGTAATCTGGTTTTGCGGAAAGCCTCATTACCAGAGACGATCCTATTCATCTGGTTTTATGGCAATCTGGTTTTACAGAAAACCAGTTCGCAGATCAAGAGTAAAAAACAGAAAACCAGATCACTAACCCCGCCTAAAAAGGACGGGGCTTGCCTAGACGACGCAAGTGGAGACTACCGCATCGAGACACAATCTATGAAAATTATTACCGTTACTGGTTACAAGGGCGGCGTGGGAAAAAGCACCACCGCCGTGCATATCGCCACCTATTTCAGCGATCGAGGTCGGACGGTATTAGTTGATGGCGACCCGAACCGCACCGCTCTGGGTTGGGCGGAGAGGGGGGAGCTTCCTTTCACCGTTGCCGACGAGCGGCAGGCAATGAAGATTATCGGCGGGGCGGACTTCGTCATCATCGACACTCCCGCCCGTCCCCATTCCGACGATCTCAAAGAGTTGGCCAAGGGTTGCGAACTCCTGATCTTGCCCACCGCCCCCGATGTTCTCAGTCTGCAGCCGATGTTGGAAACGGCTAAAGATTTGGGAGACGCTAATTACCGCGCCCTGATCACGATCGTACCGCCACCACCGAATCGGGAAGGTGAAATACTACGTCAGGAATTAATCGAGGGCAGTATCCCTGTTTTCAAGTCGATGATTCGCAGAACCGTCGGCTATCAAAAAGCCGCTTTAGCGGGTGTTCCCATCCGCAATCTCGATGATGCTAGGTTAAGAGCGGCATGGAAGGATTACAAAGCTTTGGGAGAGGAAAATTTAGCCATATTGGAGGTTTTATGACGACGGGCAGGTACGGCGATTTAATTAAGAAAGCCAGAGAACCAGAAAACCAGAATACCGGTTTACCAGAAACCCAGAATACCAATTTACCAAAAACCCAGAATACTGGTTTGCCAGAAAGTCAGACTTTTGGCAATCAAGAAAACCAGAATGAGCCGGAGGTAAACCTTTGTGTCAAGGTTCCCAAATCCTTGCGGCAACATTGGGCGGCGGAGGCCAAACGGCAGGGAACGACCATGACTGCGGTGATCATGGCAGCCCTTAGCGATCGATTTGGTAAACCAGATTAACAGAAACCCAAAAAACCAGATAACCAGATAACCAGATAAACAAAACATACCAGTAGAGCAACTGGTAACAATGGCTTTATCTGCCCAAATATCCTCTTGGATGACTAAAGATTATCTAGTGGGACTTAAACGCTAAATAAAGATCAAATCGAGTATAATCGTTAAAGAGTAAGCACTTTACGTTGAAAGAGCAGCGATGAAAGAGACAACCCCAGCCGCGATGCCCCCATGCTTTGACCGATGGTGTCGGCGGTTTGACA
>NZ_JAPZRB010000576.1:0-1292 GCF_027531105.1 Microcystis sp. LE18-22.4A | reverse complement strand
TGAGATAAATTTCCCTCCTGACTAAGTTGGTAGAGCAAGTTTCTTTGTTCTATGTTAAGATGTTTTCGGCTCATTTTTGGGTCTGATTTGTTTTTGTTAATGATCAGACAGTACCTGATGAGCCTTTCTTTGTCAACTCTTAAGGTTGATGCGTTTCATTTTTGAATTGGCGTGGAAATCCGACCAGGATATTAACTGCGAAGCACGATTTTAATACTACCATCTGTGGACAAACTGTGTTATAATCTACTTAACCAATGGTCGAGAATTGTTAGATGTTAGTCGTAGAAGCCAAGTTAAAAAACGGGACACCAGAACAATATCACCGGCTTGATGAAGCTATCAAAACTTCTCAGTTTGTGCGTAACTCTTGTGTTCGTTATTGGATGGATCATAAGGGTACAACCCGGAATGATCTCCAAAAGCTTTGCTCGGTACTAGCTAACAATAAAGAGACACCATGGGTTAATAAATTAAACTCACAAGCACGTCAATCGGCTGCTGATAGAGCCTGGCAATCAATTAGTAAGTTTTACCAGAATTGTCATGCTAAGATACTTGGGAAAAAGGGTTTTCCTCGGTTTAAAAAGCATAGTCGTTCCGTTGAGTATAAACTAACAGGCTACAAACTATCTGATAATCGACGTAAAATCAAGTTTACCGATGGTTTTAAAGCAGGAGAATTTGATTTATGGTGTAGTCAAAAAACCTTAGTTTATTATTCAGAACAACAGATTAGACGGGTAAGAGTTGTTAGACGTGCTGACGGTTATTATTGCCAGTTTTTAATTGACGTAGAACGGCAAGAATACCATAAACCAACGGGACAAATAACAGGAATTGACTTAGGTTTAAAAGAGTTTTATACCGACGCTCAAGGCAATACCGTAGAGAATCCCCGTTATTTAAGAAAGTCAGAAAAACGACTGAAAAAAGCACAAAGGAGATTATCAAAACGATTTCGCAAAGGAAAGAAACAGTCTAAAAACTATCACAAGCAACGGATAAAAGTAGCTAGGCTTCATCTTAAAGTGTCAAGACAACGTAAAGACAAAGCGATTAAAGACGCTTTGGCGTTAGTCCAGTCTAATGATCTGGTAGTCTATGAGGTTTTAAAGGTAAGAAACTTAGTCAAAAACCGTAAACTTGCCAAGTCGATTAGTGATGCTTCTTGGTATCAATTCACCGAATGGTTTGAATTTTTTGCCAAGATTTATCGGATTGTTTGTATTGCTGTTCCTCCCCATTTTACTTCTCAAGATTGTTCAGTTTGTGGGACGAGAGTTCAAAAA
>NZ_JAPZRB010000554.1:0-16253 GCF_027531105.1 Microcystis sp. LE18-22.4A | reverse complement strand
CACACCCCACACCCTACACCCTACACCCTACACCCTACACCCCACACCCCACACCCCACACCCCACACCCCACACCCTACACCCTACACCCTACACCCTACACCCTACACCCTACACCCCACACCCCACACCCCACACCCTACACCCTACACCCTACACCCCACACCCCACACCCCACACCCCACACCCCACACCCCACACCCCACACCCCACAACCTCTTTCAAGTCAGGTAGTCACCTTTTCACCCCCTTGGCCCGCGCGTTTTTAATCGGTACTTTTGGTTCGGTGGCGATGATGTGAAGATCGATATTTTTCTGCCAGATCAGACGCATGAGTTTTTGGGTGAAAGAACCTTTGATGAAATTCTTCCAGCGCGATTGAAGGCTCTCCCCGATCACAATCTGGGTGATCCGTTCCCGTTCGGCCACTTCAGCGATCGCTGCCGCCACCTGATAGCTTTTAATCCGTAAGAATTTACCCTCGAATTCCCGACATAAACGTTCGCAGGTTTCGATATGTAAAGCCTCCTCTTTGGTGAGAAAGCGCTCGGGTTTATCGACGAAAATGACGAAAAATTCCGCGTTCATATACCCCGCTATCCGCGCTCCCCGACGTAATAATCGTAAAGAGTTTGGATAGGTGGAAATACAGACTAATACCCGTTCGTGAACGGGACAGGATTGACCGATAAATTTTGTGGAATTACTCGCTTCTTCTTCTACCGTATCGGCCACTTCGCGCAAGGCCAGTTCCCGGAGGGCGATTAAATTACGCCGTTGAAAGAAATTATTTAAAGATTGTTCGATCTTTTCGGGAGCGTAGATTTTTCCCGCTAATAATCTTTCCTCTAGGGTTTCGGCGGTGACATCTACCACGATCACTTCATCAGCTTCCTCCAAAATTCGATCGGGTATTCGCTCCCGCACCACCACCCCGGTGATTCGGGCGACCAAATCGTTTAAACTCTCGATATGCTGGATATTCACGGTCGAGTAAACATCGATTCCCCGGGATAAAATTATCTCCACGTCCTGAAAGCGTTTCTCTCGCTCCGAACCAGGCGCGTTCGTGTGGGCTAATTCATCGATCAGACACAGCTGCGGCGAGCGGGCGATAATCGCTTCCGTATCCATTTCCGAGAGAGTGAATCCCTCTTTCTCTAGGATTTTTCTCGGTACGATTTCCAACCCCCCGGCTTTTTCGGCGGTCTCTTTCCGGCCGTGGGTTTCCAGCAGTCCAATCACCACGTCGGTTCCCTGCTTTCTGAGGCTATGGCCCTCCTCCAGCATTTTGTAAGTTTTCCCGACCCCCGGGGCCATCCCGATGAAAATTTTATGTCTTCCCCGTCGCACAATTGTCTCCTTTTTGGCAACTTCCCTTACAGATTAAGATGATTCAATCGTAGCCGGGGGGATTGAATATCATCAATCCTTACCCCCCTCTGATACTAAATCCTGTTTAAAAGGTATAGGGGAGGAGCGGAGGGCCGGAGCGGCGAGAAACAATCCATAACCGGGTTTTTACAGTGGGATTGGAAGTTAATCATATTACTAAAAACGGATTTGCTCTGAGAGTGCTTATTGACTAGAGGTAATACCGCGCTGACGTAATTGGTCGATAAAAAATTCTTCTAGGGAAGCACGAGCTAAATTCAGACTAATCAAGCGAGCATCGATACTAGGCAGGGCAGCCAGAAAAGCAGCGGGTTCTCCCTGTAATTGTCCCTGCCAACAATTATCGCGCCAATGCAAACCGAGTATCCATTGCTGTAGTTGATCCTCCCTACCACCTTGAACAATCACCTGATAGACATCAGCACGACCGAGAATTTGCTCGAGGGAACCAACACAGAGTAATTCTCCCCGGGCCAACAGGGCAATGCGATCGCAAATTTGTTCCACATCGGAGAGAATATGAGAGTTAAAAAAGATGGTTTTCCCCCGTTGTTTGAGGGATTGAATAATTTCCCGCACCTGATAGCGACCGATAGGGTCTAGTCCCGACATCGGTTCATCGAAAAAGACTAATTCAGGATCATTGATTAATGCTTGGGCTATACCGATCCGTTGCATCATTCCCTTAGAATATTGACGCAATTGCTTTTTCTGGGCGGTTTTGCGCTCTAATCCCACTAGATCCAATAATTCAGGAATGCGTTTTTTTTGCACAGAAGAGGGAATTTGAAAAATGCTGGCGATTAATTGCAGGAATTCCCAGCCGGTGAGATAGTCGTAGTAGTAGGCATTTTCGGGAAGATAGCCGATGCGTTGCCTGACCGAGCGATCGCCAATTGGCTGACCGAGAATCAAGGCCCGTCCGGAAGTGGGTCGGACAATCCCCAAAAGGGTTTTTAAGAGCGTGGTTTTGCCGGCCCCGTTCGGGCCTAATAATCCAAAAGTTTCGCCCTCATGGACAATTAAAGTACAGTTTTTCAAGGATTCGATTTTTTTATCTAACCAGAATCCCGTCCGATAAGTTTTTTGTAAGTTTAACGTCTCTAGCACAGTTTGACGGCTGGTATTCGTCATTGTTTTGGAATCATCTGAGACAGAATACATGGGTCGGATATCCCTCTTCCTACACTTTGCTTTTATTATCCCCAAATTGTCACCAGCAATGTCAACGGTATCAAAATAGCCCGGTTTTGGAACCCAGAAAAATCCCAACTGGTCTTGAGAATAGGTATCAGTGTAGTTCTGGGCTATTGCCAGCTTTCTTCTCTGGCATGGGTGTGAATTAGCCGCTAAAATCTGTTAGAAAGGTAACTTTGACACTTGAGCGGCAACTGGTACAATAGGGCGAACGCTTACGGAAACCAGACTCTTACACAAACACAGCATGAAACAACTCCTCAATTGCCTCAATTCGTTGACAGTGGCCAGTGTAGCCACTATCGCCTTGGCCTATCCTAGCATCGCTCAAGTTAATCTGTCTGTTTATCCCGCTCCTTCCTCGTCGAACGAATCCATAGAATTATACGTTCCCCCGCCAGAAAACAATAACACCAATAATACCTGTACTCAATCGATCGGGGCAAATATCGATAAAATTATCGGTCAAGCTCCCAATCAGTGGGGTATATTAATCGAATCTATCGATCGCCAAACAGTTATTTATAGTCATAACGCTGATCGCTATTTTATCCCCGCTTCTAATACAAAGTTATTTACCACGGCTGCCGCTTTACAAGTGATGAACCCGGAAACGACGATTCAGAAGAAATCCCTGCGCGATTGGGTTAATATCACTAATCAGAGAAGTAATAATTTCTACGCTGACACTCTTTTTCGCTTTATCGGCGGTGCTAAAAATGTTACTGCCATCTTGGCACAATTGGGCATCAATCCCAGTGGTTTTCGTTTAGCCGATGGTTCGGGATTATCCCGCCGTAATACCGCTACTCCCCGCTCGATCGTGGAAATTTTGCGGGTGATGTATTATTCTCCTAATCGAGACACTTTCTATGCTTCCTTACCGGTAGCGGGAATTAGTGGCACCCTGAGAAACCGAATGCGTCAGACGGCCGCTACTGGCACAGTTTACGCTAAAACCGGCACTCTTACCGGTGTGCGGGCCCTATCGGGTTATCTAGAACACCCCAACCAAGGACCGATGTTATTTAGCATTATCGTTAATAATCAACGGGTTTCCGGACAGGCTCTAGTGAAAGCGATCGATACTATTGTTCTACAGATGACCGAATCTCGTTCCTGTCAAGCTCGGTAGAGCGCTGGTAAAAATCGCCCTGTCTCCCGACTCCTAACTCCTCAATTCTGCCCGATGCAAGAGGTCTAATCCCGGGGCGATTCTCGCGAGTCAATCCGATTTTTTGGGCGGAATGATGGCCAAATTCCCTTAAGCCGAGATGGGGTTAATAATAGCCATAATCTGCTTCGGTTTGGGTTTGGGTTTGGGGGGAGAGATATTCAAAATTAGAGGGATCTCGCAGAAAACGAAATATTTCTTCTTCGAGACGATGAATTAGATAGGGTTCTATGGAACTAGAATGGCGTAAACAGGCTAAATAGCCTTCTACATATAGCCGGATCTCATCAAAACGCGAGCCACGGTGCCAAAGATCCACCATGTCATCGGTGAGTCTTTGATAGTAACGAATGGATTGGGTATCTTGGAGCATGGGCAGTAGAACAAAAAAGAGAGAGTGGGGGTAAGTGTGTATGGATAATCGTAGGGAGAATTGCCATTCTCGGTTCCCGATACCTCTATTGTACTCACCAAATTGGCAAAACACAGACAAGAGAATTTTCAGTGATCAGTAAAGGGTGTGGGGTGTGGGGTGTGGGGTGTAGGGTGTAGGGTGTGGGGTGTGGGGTGTGGGGAGAAGGGAGAATAAATAAAGGCAATCTCCTGAATCCTGTCTCCTGAATCCTGTCTCCTGAATCCTGTCTCCTGTCTCCTGCCTTCGTATAGATTATTCAGGGTTTCTTTGTCTTTTTGCCCGTTCAATTTCTGCTTGTAGTTCTGCTATTTGTCGCTGCAATCTTTCGCTTTCGCTATCATGAGCATCAACATTAATTGAGCTTTTAACCCCTGTTTTGGCATAGTTTCCCCGGCGAATTTGACGATAGGATTCCGAGTTAAACCATTCCTGTAGATAATGCACTCTTTCCACGGAAAAAGGATGGGTTAAAAAGGAACCATTACCGCCATTATAAATGAGAAATTTATAAATCTGGTTTAAGTTATCTTGGTCTAATTGTCGGTAGGCTTCCCCTTGGCGAATAAATTCTTCTAAGTTGCATTCATGCAGATATTTTTGACTTCCTCCTGCACATTTCATTAAAGTTCTCAGGACTAAATTTAAATCATCGGTAACTAATAAGGCGGCTCTGTCTGCGGATAATTCGGCTTTTCTGCGCCATTCATAAAAGGCATAAACTAGACCGGTAGTAATGGCTTTTCCTAGTCCTAAGGTGATGCCCCCAAGGAAATTAGCCGCCCCCATCACCCAAAAAGACATTTGAATTAAAATACTATGATCGCATTTTAAATGACCTAATTCGTGGGCAAGAATTACCCTAATTTCTTCTTCATCTAAGAGTTCTAAGAGAGCAGTATTAAAGACGATGTAGGGATGTTCCGAACCTAAAGAATAGGCATTCGCTGAAGGGTTTTGACTGACATAAAGATTCGGTTCTGGGGACATATCTAAATCCCGCAGACATTGGCGATATATACCGTATAAAGTGGCGTATTGACGCGGACCGACTTTTAGATCATTGCCCATTAATAAAATTTGCTGGGGACGTTCATAGAGATATTCGGAAAAACTTTTCGCTAATAAGTCAAACCCCGGAACTGATCTTAAGGCCTGTTCAGCTTGCTGATCTAGGGGATGTTTAAAAGCTTGACTAGAGATATCAGGATAAGTTGGCATATTTTTTCAAGGAAAAAGGGGAAAGGTAAAAATGATAATTCAGTCGTTAGTCAGAAATAAACGGGCATTAATTGCCAAGTTTTTAAGATTGTCTTGTCAACTTTTTCGAGGCAACCTATGGCATTATAGTCAGGAATTACTTCTAGAAACAGTTGGCGTTTATCAAATCAGTAATGTCTCTCAATAGGTTTTTAATTCTGCAAAATTGCGGATTCTAGAGTTTATTTGGTTGCGGTGACATAGAATAGACCTGTGGGAGAAATGAGCTTTTTTCTTGTTAACTATCCTTGGCAACAATTCCTAGATTTGATAACAAAGCTTGTAGGTTAGTTTGCACGGTAGCGGGTTGGTATCTCTTAATAGTTTCTAGGGAATTATCAGCGAGTTTTTGCCACAATTCCATATTATCATAGAGTTCGATTACCGCTTGGGCAAATTCCTCGGCAGTATCGGCAATTAAAACATCTTGGTGGTCAATTAATCCCATACCTTCGGCACCAATTTTTGTGGTAATAGTCGGTAATCCTAGGGAAAGACTTTGACCTATTTTACCCTTCATTCCCGCACCAAATCGCAGGGGTGCGACAAAAATCCGACTCTTTTGGAAATAGGGTTCCACTTCGGGAACATAACCAGTAACAATCACTTGATCATTGGCTAATTCTTTCACTTCATCCTTGAGGTTACTTCCCAATAAATTAACGGTAATATCGGGACGGGATGCCCAAACTAAGGGCATAATTTCTAAACATAACCACTTAACGGCATCAATATTAGGAGGGTGATTGTAGCTACCAATAAATACTAAACCCGATCGCTGGTCAAAGGCAACTTTTTCTGACAGGGAAATTTCTTCATGGATATTGGGGATTACCCAAACATTTTTCACTCCTAAAGAGGATAATACCTGCTTTTCGTCTTCCGTTACTACCACGGTTGCTTCCGCTTGGTTAGCATAGGTTAACTCTAATTTCTGATAGGTTTCCCAACTCCAGCTAGTATTTTGGTAACTGGGATCGAGATAGTCTTTTTGCCGTTTTAAACGTAGAAAATGCAGGTCAATTGTATCATAAATAATTGGTGCTTTTGTTTTTAAGCGAATTAAATCCATATACTTATCACACAATTCGGGACGACACAACCAAACTCCATCGATCAGAGGTAAATATTTGATTAATTTTTCTTCTAGATTATATCTTTGCGCTGTGCCATAAATAACTTCAATTCCCAGCTGTTGCAGTACAGAAGTATAGGGTTGTTCAGGATAGCCATTATCGGGAAAGAAAATCACTGAATAGCCTAAATTGAGCAGTAGCTTAAGAATATTTAATAAACGCACACAGCCGGATTCTCGATCGTATAGTGGAACGTAGGAATCGATGACTAAAATTGTCGGTTTTCCTTGTAAACGTCGGGCAGCTTTGGGTACATTATTAGCATCGTTATCTAGGTATTTAGTTAATACCTTTGACCATTTTTCTCGAAACTTAGTTTGATTAATAACTTGATATTGTTTGATCCCACTAGAAAGGTCTGTTCCCGAGGTGATTCCTTCGTAGTGAATGACGTTAGATTGGGGTTGATAAAGGACTTGATAACCCAATTCTCGGAGGGCAAAACATAAGTCTGTATCTTCGTAATATGCGGGGATAAAGTCTTGACAAAAACCACCTAATTGCTTAAATAAATCTGTAGGAACTAATAAACTTGCTCCCGAACAATAGTCCACGGGACGGACATAATTATATTCCGGTTCCTCGGGACTATCTAAGCGTCCATAATTCCAACCATCGGCAGAATTCCAGATAATTCCCCCCGCTTCTTGTTGTTTACCATTAGCATAAATTAACTTGGAACCCACCGCACCAACTTGGGGATTATTGATAATTAATTTCACTAAACTTTCTAGACAATTTTCTAGAATACGAGTGTCGTTATTGAGGAAATATAGGTATTGACCTTTTGCTTGACTAGCCCCATAATTACAGGAACGAATAAAACCAGAGTTTTCTGTATTAGTTAATACTTTAATTCCTTTAACTAAAGTTGCTAATTGTTCTAAGGTTTCATCGCTGGAAGCATCATTAACAATGATTATTTCATAAGCTAAATCAGAACTTAGGTTAACACTCAAGGATTCCAGACAGTTAAAGGTGTAGGCAAATTGGTTATAAACAGGAATAATAATCGAGACTAAAGGATCGTCACTGCTGGCAATTTCTATGGTCCGCGGTTCAGCTAATTTAGCACTTTCGATCACCTGTTCTTCAAATTCAGAGGAACTCTTTCCTGTGAGAATTTTAATAATTTTTCGTTTCGTCTTTTTGAGTGCTGGTTTCCATCCTTCCTCTTGGAGACTAAAGACAAATTTTTTGAGCAGTTTTTTAACTTTAAAAATAATCATTATTACCATAATTCTTCCTCTAGAGAAACCCAATCTTGTGCTAAATTTAAATCTCTTTCGGCTCTAACAATAGCTCCTTCCTTTAATTGTTGCTTGAGGTAGTTTCTCTGTTGTTACAAAATATATAATTTAATCGCTTCATTAATTAAATTATTATATTCTTTTTCAGGATAATCACTACTCGCCAACCATCGATCGAGAAGTTGCATGGTATCTTCAGGGAGAGTTATCTGAAGTTGTCTGGCCATTTTGTCTTTCCTAAATATATCTAGACAATAACAATTATAAACCCCTAGAGCGATTTTAGTTGCTGTCGGGATAAATTCTCGGGGCTGCGGCGATTAATTTTTGGGTGTAGGGGTGTTGGGGATGGCTAAAAATCTGTTCAGTGTCACCCATTTCAACAATTTTACCCGCAGTCATCACCGCAATTCGATCGCAGAGGAATCTCGCTAACCAAAGATCATGAGTTATAAATAAATAAGTGAGATTAAATAACTTTTGTAACTCTAACATTAACTCTAAAACCTGTGTCTGGACACTAGCATCAAGCATACTAACCGGTTCATCACAAATAACTAATTCTGGATGGGTAATTAAAGCGCGAGCAATGGCTACCCTTTGCTGTTGTCCTCCCGATAACTCCCTAGGATAGCGTCGATAAAATTCTTCTGTTGGTGTTAAACCGACTCGATCTAACATTTTTAAAACCTGTTCTTTAGCCGTTTCTAGATTAACTTTTTGATGGATAAAAAGCGGATCGGCGATACTTTCTCCCACCGTCATTAAAGGATTGAGACAAGCGAGGGGATCCTGAAAAATCATCTGCATTAAGCGCCGTTTTGGACGCATTTTTTCCGCCGACAAAGGGGTTAAATCTTCTCCTAAAAATTCCACTTTTCCCCCGGTGGGTTTAATTAACTGTAATAGGGTTCGCGATAGGGTACTTTTCCCACACCCCGACTCCCCAACTAAACCGAAGATTTCCCCTCGATACAGTTCAAAATTGACTTCATCCACCGCTTTAATAAATTTCTTGTCTTTCTTTAAAAAGCTATCTAAAAAGTCACCTTCTAGGGTATAATACTGTTTTAAATTATCCACCTTTAACACCGTTTCCTTGCCTTGAATTGCTGTTAATTTTTCCTCCCGTACCTGTAGGTGTAAAGCGGCGGACAAAAGAGAACGAGTGTAGGGATGTTGAGGCGCTTTAAAAACTGTTTTTACCAATCCCGATTCGACAATTTTGCCCCCCTTCATTACCGCTAATTGATCGCAATATTCTCCCACCATCGCTAAATCATGGGAAATTAACAATAATCCCATCTGTTCCTCGCTACATAAACGCTTTAATTCCCGCAGAATTTCCGCCGAAACCGTCACATCTAAACTGGTGGTGGGTTCATCGGCAATAATTAACTTAGGGTTTAATAATAAAGCTAAAGCAATGGCCACTCTTTGCCGCATTCCCCCGCTAAATTCGTGAGGATATTGGGACCAACGATTAGCGGGAATTTTCACTTTTTCTAGGACAGTACAAGCTTGACTTTTAGCTTGACGATAGGTTAAATTTCCCCGATGAGCTTGCAAAGTTTCCACACAATGATCGCCAATAGTCATCAGCGGATCCAGTCGCGTCATCGGATCTTGAAAGACTAATCCCACCGCTTCCCCGCGAAACTTTTCTAACTGTTTGCTAGATAAAGATAAAAGCGATCGCCCTTCAAAGGTAATCTCACCTTCCACGTGAGTGCGATTGGGTAATAACCTTAAAATAGCCTTACCGATGGTCGATTTTCCACAACCAGATTCACCCACTAATCCCAGAGTTTCCCCTTTGCCTATACTAAAAGACACCCCATCGATCGCCCAAGCGGGAGAACTTAATTCTGTCGGGTAGGCAATTTTTAGGTCTTTAATTTCCAACATGACGCGATCGGTAACGATAAAAGTTAGGACTTAAGTAAGTAGTTATAATTAAATCGAAGATAGATTTTGCCTCTGATCCCCCCTGCCCCCCTTGATAAGGGGGGTGCCGATCCCCCCTGCCCCCCTTGATAAGGGGGGCATCTGATAATTTTTAACGCCTACCTACTTAGGGTCAAGTATGCCACACAAACGGCGATCGAGCATTTAATTGCTAATCGACAACTGACCCTAACAAAACCCGACAATACCCCTTTAAAGTCGCCACTCGCTCGCTAATTATCTGTAAACGTTTCTCCCGTCCTTGCCGCGCCGAGGCCAAAAATAACCAATCCGTCTCCAGCAATCGCCACGATCGATATAGTTCCGTCTGGAGCGCGCGCCAACGATTAGCCACCTCTGGGCTGAAATTGTCATCATTTAGTGACAATATCTCCCCTTCTAGACAGGTTTGTAAAGCTTGAAAAGATTGTAACCCCGTGGAAGCATCCCCATCCAGAAGGGCAAGACTGAAATCCTCCAGTTTTCTTAACAAAGATTTGTAAGCTTGATGGTAATTTGTCGGTAGCATCCAATACAAAGCGCGTTAGAATTTGTTACATAAGATTAACGATTTGCCGTCACGGTTGCAAGTCCTCTTCCCGATCAGAGACAAAAACTTAAAAGAATCCCGCCCTTTTCGCCGATCGATCCGATTCCAGTGTTAGAGAGTTAAGTAATCTGGCATCCCTTCGGCCTAATAATTTTCTAGTTATCCGTCTCCTCCCCCCCCCTATTATCCCCCCGATCTAACCATGAACGCCATCACTGCCATCCAACCGGAAACCCTCACCGCCCTTCCCCGGGCCACGGAACCGAAAAAAGCGTTAGTTTTACCCGATTGGCTGAAAGAATGCCTGATTACCTACGAAAACGACCCCCAGAATCCCGATATCGATTTAATCTCTAGGGCTTTTAATTTCGCCCACAAACTCCACGAGGGCCAGTATCGCAAATCCGGGGAACCCTATATCGCCCATCCCATAGCCGTGGCGGGATTACTGCGGGATCTGGGGGGTGATGGGGCAATGATCGCGGCGGGATTCCTTCACGATGTGGTGGAAGATACGGAAGTCACCCCCGAAGAAATCGAGGCTAGATTCGGTGTCGAGGTGCGTAATTTGGTGGAAGCGGTGACAAAACTCTCCAAATTCAACTTTTCTAGCAAAACTGAACGGCAAGCGGAGAATTTTCGCCGAATGTTCCTGGCGATGGCTCAAGATATCCGCGTCATCGTGGTCAAATTAGCCGATCGCCTGCACAATATGCAAACCCTCGAACACCTCACCCCGCAACAGCAGCAACGCATCGCCCTAGAAACTAGAGAAATCTTTGCTCCTCTGGCTAACCGTTTAGGGATTGGCAGATTTAAATGGGAATTAGAGGATTTATGCTTTAAATACCTCGAACCCGATGCTTATCGCGCCGTGCAGTTATTGGTATCGGAAAAACGTATCGATCGAGAGGCCCGCATCGAAACCGTCACTAACACATTGCGGGAAAAATTGCAAGAAATTGGCATAAAAGTTCTTGATTTACAGGGTCGCCCCAAACATCTCTACGGCATCTATCATAAAATGCACAATCAAGGCAAAGAATTCGAGCAGATTTATGATATTGCCGCCGTCCGCATTATCGTCGAAACTAAAGAGGAATGTTATCGTTGTTTAGCCGTAGTTCACGACCAATTTACTCCGATTCCTAACCGTTTTAAAGACTATATCGGTTTACCAAAAGCTAACCGTTATCAATCCCTCCATACCACCGTTGTTGGTTTAAATGCCCGTCCCCTAGAAGTGCAGATTCGCACCCTAGAAATGCACCATGTTGCTGAATACGGGATTGCAGCCCATTGGAAGTATAAAGAAACCGGTTCTAGTCAAACAACTTTAACCGCCGCGGATGAAAAATTCGCTTGGCTGCGTAATCTGCTCGACTGGCAAAAAGACCTTAAAGATGGCCAAGAATACATGGATGGCCTCAAAAATAATTTCTTTGAAGAAGATATCTATGTTTTCACCCCCAAAGGTGATGTTGTGGCCCTCGCCCAAGGTGCGACACCGGTAGATTTTGCCTATCATATTCATAGCGAAGTAGGTAATCAGATGAAAGGGGCAAGAATTAATGGTAAATGGTCAGTTCTTGATGCTCCCTTGCAAAATGGTGATCTGGTGGAAATTCTCACCAGCAAAAATAGTCACCCTAGTTTAGATTGGTTAAATTTTGTCGTTACTCCTAGCGCCAGAAATCGCATCCGGCAATGGTACAAAAAATCGCGCCGAGAAGAAAATATTAGCCGAGGTCGTGATTTATTAGAGAAAGAATTGGGTAAAACTGGCTTCGATGCCCTGCTGAAATCGGAACGAATGCAATCGGTGGCTAAACAGTGCAATTATGTGGCAGTAGATGATTTATTGGCGGCCTTAGGTTACGGCGAAGTTACCCTAAAAAATGTGGTTAATCGTCTGCAAGAAGCAGTTAAAAATCAACAGGAAATTTTAACGGTCAAAAATCCGCCCGATGTCCTGACTGATTCCCAATTGATTCTACCACCTTCTCCCGTTCAAAGGGCTTTACCCGTTAGTAAATCACCGATCGCCGGTGTGGAGGGATTAGTCTATCGTTTGGCCGGTTGTTGTTGTCCTTTACCAGGGGAAAATATTACCGGTATAGTTGCCCATGCAGGGGAAGGTATTGTGATTCACCGTCAGGGCTGCTCGAATGTGGAAAAAGCCGAAGCTGAACGCTTAATTCCTGTTAGTTGGAACCCTATAGATGACCAGGGACGTTATCAAACTTATCCGGTAAATATTCAGATTGAAGTGATTGATCGCGTCGGGGTTTTAAAAGATATTCTCTCTCGTTTAAGTGACCAAAATATTAACGTTCGCAATGCCGGAGTTAAGACTAATTTCGGCAAACCCGCTTTAATTTCCCTGAAAATTGAAGTAAAAGACCTGCAACAATTTGAACGCTGTGTTACTCAAATTAAGCTGATGAGCGATATTTTAAACGTTCGTCGCATCAGTCAGGTAAAAAGCGATCGAGAGTAAGTTAAACCTAAAATTTCTGCTAATATCCCCCAAACTTCAGAGTGCCTTAGCTTTGGAAGTGCGATGCTGACACTGACTAAAACCACGATGGCAATATCGGCACTTTTTGTCACCGAACAACGTAGGATCGATAATTAATCTGAGTGCGAAAATCCCTATGTTATTATCCCTACTGTCAGTTATCAGTTTTCTGATTAGTTTTCTGGTGGTTGCCCTGATTAAACAACGTTTTAGCCAACAATTGTTAGATATTCCCAATGAGCGTAGCAGCCATAGTCAACCCACACCTAGGGGGGGTGGACTCGGTTTTGTCGTCGCTTTTGCTCTGACTGGCTGCCTCAGTTATTTTCTCCTTCCTCCTTCCCTACCTCTCATTCCCCTGTGGTTGTCCCTGACTCCTTTAATTATTATCGGCCTTCTCGATGATCGTCGCAGTATTCCCTCTAGTATTCGCTATTTAGTGCAGTTATCCTCCGCTAGTGTTGCGGTCACTTTTTTCGGTGCTTTTCCCCAATCGTGGCTATTAGATTTGGGTTTTGGCGGCAAAGTTTTGGCTATTATTCTCACAATTATCGGCCTGACCGCGATGATTAATTTTTATAATTTTATGGATGGTCTCGATGGCTTGGTGGCTGGCTGTACGGCGGTACAATTAGGATTTCTCGCTCTCTATTTTCAGCAACCAATTTTATGGCTTTTAGTGGCAGCTTTAGGCGGTTTTCTCCTCTGGAATTGGTCGCCAGCGAAAATTTTTATGGGTGATGTGGGTAGCACCATTTTAGGGGCAATTGTCGCTATGGTTTTACTTAATAACCAGGGCAATCAAAGTCAGGCTTGGTCAGCTTTAACTATCACTTTACCTCTGATTGGTGATGCTATTTATACCCTTATTTGTCGATTATTAAAAAGGGAAAATATCTTCCAAGCTCACCGCAGTCACCTTTATCAAAGATTACAAAAATCTGGCTTGTCTCATCCACAAGTAGCAATTATTTATATGGGGGTAACTCTCCTGATTGCTATTAGTATTAACTCCTTAGGAATCCTAGGATCATGGCTGAGTTTACCTCTGATTCTAGGATTAATTTTTCTCGGAGAAATTTATCTGAACAGGAAAGTTAGCGAGCATAATTTATCAGTGACAAGAAAAGAATAATTTTTTATGGCTATGGACTGAGGGGTTATTCAAACCTAGAGAATGTTAGACTAAATCCTCTTGAAAGATTATAGGAAACGGGGGGTAAGGAGCAGCAGGAATTACTCAAATAGTTATTAGCGAAAGTCGTTGCTTTCAGTCAAAAACTGATGGTTTTAATCTCTGGCAAAAACAAAGCTATTTATCTCTTATCCCTCCTAACCAAGAGAAAAGAAAAAATTAATATTTATCGGCTAGGGTTAGCTGATATGATTAGGGAGATGACTATCATTCCAAAGTCAATGAGCGCAAGAACGTTATTCGATAAAGTCTGGGACGCACACACGGTTAAGATTCTTCCCAGTGGACAGACACAATTATTCATCGGACTGCATCTAGTCCATGAAGTCACCAGTCCGCAAGCTTTTTCGATGCTGAGAGAAAGGGGTTTAAAAGTATTATTTCCAGGACGGACTATTGCCACCGTCGATCACATCGTCCCCACCGAAAATCAAGCACGTCCTTTCCTTGACGATTTGGCCGAGGAAATGATCCGGGCGATCGAAACTAATGTTCAAACCAATCATATTCCTTTCTACGGCATCGGTTCCGGCAATCAGGGCATAGTTCATGTGATCGCTCCCGAACAGGGACTAACTCAACCCGGTATGACGATCGCCTGTGGTGATTCCCACACCTCCACCCACGGCGCTTTTGGGGCGATCGCTTTTGGCATCGGCACTTCCCAAGTACGCGATGTTCTTGCTACCCAAACCCTATCCCTATCGAAATTAAAAGTGCGTCGAGTGGAGGTAAACGGCGATTTAAACCCTGGAGTCTATGCTAAAGATGTAATTCTCCATATTATCCGTCAATTGGGCGTAAAAGGCGGTGTTGGTTATGCCTACGAGTACGCTGGTAGTACAATTGAACGGATGTCCATGGAAGAAAGGATGACGATTTGTAACATGGCGATCGAAGGTGGGGCCCGATGTGGTTATATCAACCCCGATCAAATCACCTACGATTACCTCAAAGGTCGTGATTTTGCGCCCAAAGACTGGGAAAGTGCGGTTAATTGGTGGGAAAGCATTAAAAGCGATGCCGATGCGGTTTATGACGATGTGGTGGTCTTCGATGCCGGCGAAATCGAACCCACAGTTACTTGGGGGATTACTCCGGGCCAAGGAATCGGGGTTAACGAAGTCATTCCCACTCCCGAAAGTTTACCGGCAAGTGAAAGAGCGATCGCAGAGGAAGCCTATCAATACATGAAACTCACCCCCGGCACCCCGATTAAAGGCACAAAAATCGATGTCTGCTTCGTCGGTAGCTGTACTAACGGCCGGATCAGTGATCTGCGCGAAGCGGCCAAATTTGCCCAAGGTCATCGTGTTGCCCCCCATGTGAAAGCTTTTATCGTCCCCGGTTCCGAAAGAGTCAAAAAACAAGCGGAAGCAGAAGGATTAGACCAAATTTTCCTAGCATCGGGCTTTGAATGGCGCGAGGCGGGCTGTTCCATGTGTTTAGCCATGAATCCCGATAAATTGCAGGGAGATCAGATCAGCGCCTCCTCCTCCAATCGTAACTTTAAAGGTCGTCAAGGTTCCGCTTCCGGGCGTACTTTGTTGATGAGTCCGGCGATGGTGGTAGCGGCAGCGATTAAAGGGGAAGTCACCGATCCCAGGGAGTTATTACAGTAGTTGTCTCAATGGTGAGATAGGAGTCAGGAGTCAGGAGTCAGTATTCAGGAGTCAGTATTCAGGAGTCAGTATTCAGGAGTCAGTATTCAGGAGTCAGTATTCAGGAGATTATTTTTATTTATTCTTCCCACTTCCCCACACCCCACACCCTACACCCCACACCCCACACCCCACACCCTACACCCCACACCCCACACCCCACACCCCACACCCCACACCCCACACCCCACACCCCTCTCCCTTCTCTACAATAATTACTCGCAACCAGAAATACCTTGGGTTATTAAGTACCTAAGCAAAATTAATTACACATCTAAGCCACTACTCCGTGAGACTTCTGCTGATGTGAGCAAACAGAGAACTGAAAACTCAAATCCGATCCCTAATAGCTGTCTCCCGTCTCCTGTCTTCTGTCTTCTGTCTCGACTAGGAAATTAATTTTGCACGACTAATTATCATACTTTGTGCTTTTTGTCAAAAAAACTTTTTTTTTGCAATAAAACTACACAAAAAAAAGATCATCGTTGTGGGTGAAATTGACTGATTTACCCGTCTTAATTAGGATCACCTTCTAGGTGTGGCAAGGGTTTCAAC
>NZ_JAPZRB010000627.1:0-3108 GCF_027531105.1 Microcystis sp. LE18-22.4A | reverse complement strand
TAAGAGTTTGTGCTGCCTATTTTTTCGGAAAAATAGGTTGTAATGGGAGACTCTTTGTTTTCCTAGACAAAAATAATTACTTTTTCAAAAAAACACTTTTCTATTTTTTTGTTGGGTATTTTATTCTCTGGAAGTCCCTAACGACAGGGGTTGCTTATCAGGAATTTACCAACCGGGGGATTTTTATCGCCCTAGTTGTCGCCATTTTAGGAGGGGCTGCTAAACTTTTTGGTTTTTTTCCCCAATCCCTGACAGCGATCGCCATCGTTTAGGCTGGGGTTGACACTAAAGACTTAATGTAAATTCTAAAATCCAGTTCCTTGCTTTTAGGTCTTCAAGGGTTAAGGCGAGCGGTTTTCTTCCCCCGACCGATATAGTGTCAAAAGGTGATTCTGGTACATTAGGTACGGAAAATTTAAATGTGCAAGTCCACAACGAAGAATCTTGACTTTGATTAAATCTCCCTTCTCCTAGTTTACCGATTGCCACTATGGTATCGTTAGCATTTCTAATCACGACTGACTGCCCATAATAGATATCTTGCATAAATCCGAAAACAAACGATAGAAACAATAATGGGAGGGACTTTCAGTTAATTATTTATTAGTAGTTGATAATCTTCAAAAATGTTGCTGTACAAGGATCGACTTAAGACTTTTGCAAGAGGTCTAATAGATATCTTTAAAAGCTCGATCAGTTGCACAAAGATTACCGTATTGCCAGCGTTGACCAGAAGGCACAGAAGTAAGTACTCGCAACCCTTCCCAAACCTCGATCGAGCCTGTTAGTGTCTAAGGTTGGGAGACGGCCCTAGGAGCGATCGCTGTTAGTTGTGTGGCAATCAGGACAGTCGATGATAAAAATTTAATCATACGTTTTTAAATGTAAGCGGTCATTTTTTATCCTATTGATTCTTCTTGAACGAATGCCATCGGCCTCTACATTCAACTATAACCCCAAACGCTGCTTTTGGCGGGCTTTATAGGAAGCTAACAGCCAAATAGAGCCAGAAATCAAAGAAGGAGCAAGGACAAAAAAAGTGGCCATGGTTACGGGATGTTCCCGGCCCCAGACCCAATAAATCATCACGGCAAAAATCAAGCCACAGTAAGCTAGTCCTAGAAAGGGGATGCCAATGACTAAAATGGCGAATCGAGTATCTTTATCCATAAAATATCGGGATGGCAGCAAAGATTTAGCGGATGGGTTCCGCTTGCCCCTCTCTTTACTTATAAAATCCCGAAAGATATACTGTCACTAGATTTATCAAAAATTTTGCCAGGCGGATTTGGTAAAATTATGTAATTAATCGAGTTCATCAAACAAAAGTTCCTCTAGAATTGGTCCCATCCCGTCATCATCGGGGGAAACTAATTCAACTTTCCCTTCCGCATCACCGACGGCTAAGAATAACAAAGGAGCTAGGGGACTGTAAATCGAGTATTTTTGGTCTTCCGAAAAGAAACTGGCGAGAAATTGCAATTCTTCCGGCTCTGATGACGAGGAGGGTTCATCGCCATCAATTTCTAAACTGAGAACATTATCTTCTTCTAGGGGCGGTAATTCACCACTAACAGTCAAGGTGTGGGCAGTGGATTTGAGCAATAGGTCTAATTCTGCTAACACTGCCTTAGCATCGGCGAAAATCCGCTCGATTTCCTCGCTATCTTCGATTAAGAAGGCATCAGATTCTTCTTCCTCCGATTCCTCATCCCAAGCTAGAATCATCACCGGGGTATCCACGGGGACAAGAAGCATATAGGTGAGATCATCGGTTTCATAGGCGTTCTCAATATAACAGTCCAGCGATCGACCTTGCTCATCCCAGAGGGTTATGATATCCGCTTCTTCGAGTTCGTTTTCTTGAAAATTAAATTGAGGGGACATAGGCTCTCAAACGCTAATGATTGAATCAGAATATCATGAGATGATCCTCAATCAAACCAAGAATTCCGGTGCAAATGTTGAAACCCCTGCACATCAGTTAAATTGTATTGTAGGGGCGTGATGGTGATAAAATTCTCGCCAATAGCGCGCACATCCGTAGGCACTTCCGGGGGTAAATGGGTATAGTCCGGTTGTTCGATATCTTCCACCACTTCCCCAATTAACCAGTAATAACTTTTACCCCTAGGATCCAGTCTTTTCTCGAAGGTTTCTTCGTAGCGTCGCAATCCTTGCCTAGTGATTTTCACCCCCTTGATTTCGCCACTACTAACCGGAGGGAAGTTCACATTGAGTAAAGTGGGAAGAGGAAAAGGGTTAAGGGCAACTTTCCTGACTAAAGTGAGGGCAAAATCGGCGGCCGGTTGGAAATCACAGGCTTTAAAACTAGCCAGACTAAAAGCAATACTGGGAATACCCTCGATTAAGCCCTCCAGGGCTGCGGAAACCGTGCCAGAATAGAGGATATCGGTGCCGAGATTAGACCCGTGGTTAATGCCAGCTAAAACTAAATCGGGACGCTCTTTGAGGACGGCACTAAGGGCAAATTTCACCGAATCGGCGGGAGTTCCCGAGCAAGACCAAGCAATCACATCGGGATGAAAAATTCCTTGCACCTGTTCGGCCCGGATGGGATGGTGTAAGGTTAAGCCATGACCGGTAGCAGAGCGCTCGCCGTCGGGACAAACTACGGTGACTTGATGGCCCGCAGTAGCGAGGGTATGAGCGAGGGTGCGGACTCCTAGGGCGGAAATGCCGTCATCGTTACTGATCAGTAGTTTTAAAGGGCGATCGCTAGTCATAGAAATTTCTGCTCTACTGCGTCGGCTAGTGGTATAATATAATAGTATTTTATTGTGGGTACGTAGCTCAGAGGATAGAGCACCAGGTTCCGGTCCTGGGTGTCGGGGGTTCGACTCCCTCCGTACTCGTTCAGAAATCAGGGGTTGGCATTGTAAAGTATCATTGGAACTCCCCTGTGGTGGAAAACTGTCATTTGTTAAGCTAAAAGCTTAAATCTACTTAGGGTCTGCTGAATAAATCTAAAAACCTTGTTGGATAAGACTTTTGGACTTTTTTCCCCTCAAAAAGTGCCAGCCATTGCGGGGATCGGGGGGAAAATTCCTGGACTTTTTCCCTGAAAATTAGGTAGTTGACCACCTG
>NZ_JAPZRB010000318.1:0-2443 GCF_027531105.1 Microcystis sp. LE18-22.4A | reverse complement strand
GGAGACGGGAGACGGGAGACGGGAGACGGGAGACGGGAGACAGCTATTAGGGATCGGATTTGAGTTTTCAGTTCACTGTTTCCTCACACCAGAAGTCTGACGGAGTAGTGGCTTAGATGTGTAATTAATTTTGCTTAGGTACTTATAACCCCGTCCATGGACTAACACAAACCGAAGAACTATAAAAGACCTCTTGCAAAAGTCTTAAGTCGATCCTTGTACAGCAACATTTTTGAAGATTATCAACTACTAATAAATAATTAACTGAAAGTCCCTCCCATTATTGTTTCTATCGTTTGTTTTCGGATTTATGCAAGAGGTCTAAAGATTAGATTGAACATTTCTGGGATTTCTGTCTAACAGCAATGGTCAGCGGTGATGAATGAACTAGAACATCGCCGCTTCATCGTGTTAGCTGGCTTGTGCTTAGAGTGTAAGTTTGCGGAGAAATCATGCGTATAGTAACTGATTATTAATACTATCAACAGTTAAGGTGTTGACTAAAACACCAACCCGTTGCACGACCTCGTAGGCAGTTTTCTGAGGGACAACAATAATTCCACAATGTTCTCTGCCTTCCTCTATGAATTGAAGATGCAATCGTTCAAAATCAACTCGGTTGTGGGTGACAAGACATCTACCTAAAGAAGCTGCAAATTCTAATTGTTCGCTGTCAGTTTTGCCCAAAGTTGACTGCTCAGGAACAGTGGTGACATCTAAACCACGAGAACGCAGAAGTGTTGCAACTAACGCCGACATATCTTCGTCCATGTAAAGCGAAGCAAATATGCTCATAGCTTACCCAAAGCTGCCTTTACAGAAGGATGCACCAACTCATCGGGGACTTGGTTACGTTCAATGTACTCGTTAATTTCTGCTTGATGATCCAAATAAAAACTCAAGGCATCGAACACTTGTGCTAAGGTCAAATGAGGTAAATGAGTTGGAATTTCCTCTGGCATCACACCTAATCGCCACAGACCTACGATTGCGCGAATAGATGTGCGAGTGCCTTCAATAATTGGCTCTCCACCTAAAATCTCATTGTTTCTGGTGACATAACGTGAAAGAGTGATAATCGTCATGGAATTAGGTCTCTTAGGGAAATCGCTAATTCTATTTTAGTCAGGGACAGACATGACTTGATCATGGCATCTAGTCGCTAGAGGCATCGTCGGCTAGATGTTTTTTCGGCAACTTAACCTAAGACTGGCTCTAATAGTTTGACTAGAGAAAAAAGAGGTGCGTTACATTTCATTAACTACCAGAGCGGCGTACTGCTACGCAGTGCCTTCGGCATCGCACTGACACAAACCGAAGAACCATAAAGATTAGATTGAACATTTCTGGGATTTCTCTCCAACGGCAAAGTTAGCCTGCTTTTGGGGCAGGGATTAGCGCAAAGGTGGTGTTATACTCAGACAAAGTGCAGAAAGTCAAAATCCGTAACTTTCTTGAATCCATGCTGACAACTACTCAATTTGCGCCCCTGCTAAAGCAATTGTCTTACTCCGATAAGCTCTTATTACTTAACTTTCTTGTAGCCGAGTTGCTCAAGGATTCTGGTATTGTACCGATGTCTATTGAAGATGATCTCCCTAGACAAGGTTTACATGACTCTTTTGAGGCTGCCGCCATTCTTGCTCAAGCATTAAAAGAGAAACAAGAATTGACTCATGGCTAATAAGGTAAGATTTGCTTTCACTGAGGTAGATTCTAGTCTTGGGGCATTAAGTGCGCTTCCTTATTTACCTATAATGTCGGCTTGAAGGAACCCTCGGTTTCACCTCGGAGATGAAAAGTTCCGCCAGCATAGAACAGCGAAGCACGACTAAGAATAACTCTAATCTATAGTTGCCAATTTAATTTTAGTATGCTAGAATAGTTTGCGTGGTAGGTCGATAACGCAAAATGTTTGTTTTAGAGTACAAGCTTAGAGGAAAACCATCTCAATATCAAGCCATTGATGAGGCTATTCGGACAGTCCAGTTTGTTCGGAATAAATGTCTTAGATATTGGGCAGACAATAAAGGTGTAGGACAAAAAGATATTTATCGATACACAACTCAATTAAGAGATGAATATCCTTTTGTCAAAGACCTTAACTCTACAGCTTGTCAACAGGCTTGCGAACGGACTTGGACTGCTATTCTTAGGTTCTATAACAATTGCAAGAATCAAATCGCTGGTAAAAAAGGATATCCTAAATACTCTAAACGTACTCATTCTGTTGAGTTTAAAAAGTCAGGTTGGAAACTTAATCGAAATTCCAAGAGAATAACTTTCACTGATGGAAAAAACCTTGGGGAGTTAAAACTAATTGGTAGTCGAGACTTGTTGGATTTTCAAGAATGGCAAATTCAACGGATAAGAATAGTTAAAAGGGCTGATGGATATTATTGCCAGTTAATGCTAAAACTCGATGCTAGAGATATAACCCCAC
>NZ_JAPZRB010000223.1:0-11329 GCF_027531105.1 Microcystis sp. LE18-22.4A | reverse complement strand
ACCTTGTTGGATAAGGCTTTTAGACTTTTTTGACCTCAAAAAGTCCCGACCCTTGCAGTGATTGAGGGGAAAATTCAGGTACTTTTTCCCTGAAAATTAGGTAATTGACCAGGTGAAAATGGGTAAAACCCCACACCCCACCTGCCCCCCCCGATGTCGGGGGGGTTGGGGGGCCACACCCTGCCACCAGGAAAAACTTTTTCAGCAGACCCTAGTATAGGAGATAGTACGGGAATCTGGAAAAACTCAATACCGAAAACCCTACCCCAGTCAGAGAATCTTTTATCTATCCTAAAAGTGTAGAGATAAACCAACATCTCTAGCGTCAAGAAAACTTCGGAGGTGACTTATATGGCACTTATACGTTGGGAACCTTTCAGAGAAGTAGAAAGCCTACAGAAAGAAATGAATCGCTTGTTTGACCGTCTTGTGCCGACTGATGTAGGCAATGGCGAAAAAATGGGGTTATCCTTCATCCCAGCGGCGGAAATTACCGAAACGCCAGAGGCAGTTCAGCTTAAACTGGAAATACCTGGTATGGAAGCCAAAGACCTCAACGTGGAAGTAACAGCCGATAGTCTGACCATTAATGGTGAAAGAAAATCGGAAATTAAAACCGAAGAAGAAGGATTTACCCGCACTGAATTCCGTTATGGTAAATTCCATCGGGTTATTCCTCTACCGGTTCAGGTTGATAATAGTAACGTGACCGCTGAATACAAAGATGGCATTCTCAACCTCACCCTCCCGAAAGCGGAAGAAGAAAAAAATAAAGTGGTGAAAGTGTCCATCAGTCCTGCCATTGCTCAATGATGTAGCTCTCATTGTCTGGTCTTAAGCGAAAGAGTTAACCTAGTGTGATTAAACCAAAGCGGGAGTATCAAACCATACTTCCGCTTTTAGCTTCCTAAACCTTTAACTTAAAACTTCTAACACTGCTTGGGGTGATAATTTATCTTTAAACCAGATAACCTGAGCGGGTAGATTTTGGAATTTAACTCCAGCTTTTTCTAGATTTAACCGTTCCGATACGGCTAAAATTAGATTGTTTGCTTGGGCCGATTTAACCTGTAAAAATTTCTTTTGTAGGTATTCTGGTCGCCAATAACCAACAATTTCGAGGAGAAAAACGCGACCATCGGGATGCACTAAACGGAAATCGGGAATCATCACTCCTCCGGGTAAAGGCACTAAATCCACTTCCCTTTCTAGTTGCCATTCAGTTTTTAACTGTAACCAACGTTTAGCAAAAGATTCCTCTAACATACTATCATAGGGTTTACCTGGGGAATAGTGGGACACCAGACCACAGTTATCCTCTAAATTGAACTGTTGTTTTTTAATAGTGCCTGTATAGGAATCTTTATACTGTAATTGTGCCTTCAGATTCCAGTGAGTAACATGGAGTAAGGCAGGAATTAATTTAGCGATTTCAATGCCATAACGACTGTTAGCTTTAAATAAACTGGTGGGACCATCGATAGTAATAGTAAATCCCGTGTCGGCATCCCCTTCGATATAAGTCATTAAACGAAATAGTTTTAGATAGCGAAAGAGATATTTATATTCCCCCGGATCGTTGCGGTGGACGTTGATGATTAAATAACTGGCCCGATAAAAAATACCTTGAATTTGCGAGAGGTTAAAACGATGAATTAAGTTTTCGGGGGTGGGAGCATCAAATTGAGTGAGAATTTTATTCTCTGCTAAATCAGCATAGAGTCCTTTTTCTAGAGCTACTGGAAAAATTTCTTGATTTAATTCTTGGCTGAGTTGCTGGGCAATTGTTTGAAGAATTAGCGATCGATTTTGGGGAATAGGAACAAAGTTAGCCGCTTGTTCAAAAACTCTTTTTCTTAATTCCTGCGGTTCTAAGGGACTAATAATCTCAAAGGTGGCAAAATGATTGGTTAATAGGTGAGCAAATCCCCGTTTAATTTTATAATCGGGACTGTCTCCCTCCAAGATTAGGAGTTTTTGGCTTAATTCTCCCTTAGTTTGACCGATACTTTCCTGAAAACAGGTGATTTGTTCTTGAGCGATCATCAGATAATCAGGAGCGATCGGTAAGCGTTTGGGAATAATTGTCTCGCCATTTTGACGGGAAATCAATAAATCGGTCGGTAACATGGCAAGCTAGAGAAGAATAATCAGATGGGGAGAGGTGGGACGACAAGGAAAGGTCGAAACCCCAAAAATCCCCCGATTCTAACTATTTTGGTCGAGATAACGCTCTAAATCTTCGATTACACGGGTTAATTCTGCTTCTGTGGTTAAGCGTAGGCGATCGTCACGAACCGTTAACAAAACTTTAGCCGAAAAAGGACTCGGATAAATATTGGGATTACAAAACACTTCCAGAAACACATCACCAGTGTGCTGATATTCCAGCGGTTTTTGGGGTTGGGGTTTACCCCCACTAGAGGCATTACTGGCGATCGCTTTCAGGCGATCAAGTAAAATATTAATTTCCCTTTGCAAATCCAGAGCAGCACTGGGACTGAAACGAAAAGTAACGGAACCTTGCAAGAGATTAAGAGTTAAAGGAATCATGGAAAAAATCAGGTTAAGAGAAAGCCTGAAGTCAATTATATTAATTTGGGGAAATTTGGGGAAATTGGGTTTTGGGGGATGGTTCAGTCATCAGTCATCAGTCAGGTTCTTCGTTACTAGGTCCGGAGTGAACTGAAAACTCACCACTGATAACTCACCACTGATAACTCACCACTGATAACTGATAACTGATAACTGATAACTGAAGTTACCGACGGGGAACGAGATTAATCCGGCCCTCGTCCATTTCATCCATGAGTAACTCTAGGGCCTCGTAATCCACATCGGAAACGTAGCCAAGACGAGCGAGGAGTTCATTAATTCCGTTTTCGATTTCTGGCGTGATTTGACGATAATATAGGGCTTGTTCCACTAATTGGCGGATAGTCGGCTGGGTATCCACAATTTCCTTACTCTAGTTCAATAAATCTAGTTTCTGTATCCTGCTTTACTTTATTTCAGCAAAAATACCAGTATAATGCTGGTTCATCATCAGTCATTCGGGATTAGAGCTTAAACCTAACGACTTTCCCCTGGTATTCGCCCTAATAAGCCTTGATCACTGTTCCTCTTGACTCCCCGGATCATCAGGTTAACCTAAAAGTGGTTCCTTCCCACAGGGTAAAGATTAAGAAAAGATTAATCTTTTCAGGAGAGGGAAAATATATCAAGACGAAGGTTACAAAATCAGAAAGTTAGGACATAATAGCGGTATCTGATCTCCAGTTAAAAGGTTCATTTATGAATTTCAAAGCCCAGCCATGAAAAGTCCTGTAAAAGTCCCGGAAATTGCTCTATTTGAGCCAAACGGCTATATTACCGCCGCTAACGTCCTAGAATTTCAAGAGCAGCTCACCAATCTGGTTAACCAGAGTCGCTCTATCACTTTTCTCGTGGATATGAGTAGGGTGGAATTCCTCGACAGCGCTGGATTAATGGCTTTAGTTACTGCCTTTCGTCTGGCTCAAAGTCAAGAAAAATCCTTCAATATCTGTTCTATTCCACCTTCAGTCAAGATTATCTTTGAATTAACCCAACTCGATCGGGTTCTCTCGGTTTTCCCTAGCCGTGCTGACTTTGATGCTGTCATCACCCTCCCTCAAGCGGCGTAAGCAGACAAAATAGGGTTTCTGGCCGTAATTTCTCGGCTGCACTCTCAATTCTACCGGTAAATCACCTCTTGACCGGACAGATTGCCATTGGTACAACCGACTCCTCAAAACAACAATTTTTCTCAAGGAGAGGCATTATACTGTTGAGATGGCTCTCCTCGTTTTTGGATATTATTTCGGGGGGCAAACTAGCATACACTTGTTGGGAGCAGCTCACAAAAGGCTGTCTATTAAGAAATTCCATGACTTTAGTGATGACAGAGGGGAAGGGGGCCAAGATGGTAGATAGGTAATGAGTAGTAATTTCCTAGAATCCATGACAGTCAAAAATCTCCAGTATGCTTATTTTCCCGGTTGTGTCGCCCAAGGTGCCTGTCGGGAACTATATTTATCCACGGCAGCCCTGACGGAAGCTTTGGGGATTAATTTAGTCGAACTCAAAAAAGCTGCCTGTTGTGGTTCGGGAACCTATAAGGAAGATTCGCAACTGTTGGAAGATGCCGTCAATGCGCGCAATATTGCCCTAGCGGAAGCCCTCAATTTACCCCTGTTGACTCACTGTAGCACCTGTCAAGGAGTGATCGGTCATGTGGATGAGCGCTTGAAGGAAGCAAAGCATAATAATCCCAATTATGTTGAGGAAGTTAATAATTATTTACAGAAAGAACATTGTTCCCCCTACCAAGGTACGACGACGGTTAAGCACCTACTCTGGGCAATTGTCGGCGATTATGGCTTAGATAATTTGGCAGCTAAGGTGGTTCGTCCCTTATCAGGCTTAAATTGTGCCAGTTTTTATGGTTGTTATCTCTTGCGGGCCCAGGATACTCTCCCCTACGATAATCCTTTTCAGCCGGAATCCCTAGAAAATGTCTTTCGGACCGTGGGGGCCAATCCGATTTATTATCAAGGACGCACTCAATGCTGTGGTTGGCCCCTGTCCAGTTATGCCACCACCCAATCGTTCCAAATGGCAGGAAAACACATTTTAGAGGCGATGGCAGCGGGGGCCGATTGTTTAGTCACCCCTTGTCCTTTATGCCATCTTAATCTTGATTCCCGACAACCGGAAGTGGCAAAAGCGATCGGTCGAAGTTTAGGTTTACCCGTGTTACATTTTTCCCAATTAGTCGCTTTAGCGGTGGGAGTCAGTCCTGATCGTTTAGGATTAGATCGACACATCGTTTCCACCAAATCCCTCTTAAAGAAATTGGGGTTTTAGAACTCAATCAGGAGTGTTAGGAATGGATTGGTTAAAAAGAATTTTTGGCTTAGATAAACCGGCCGATGCCGCTAGTGCGATCGCGGGGAAAGCCGCTGCTGCGGGTATTCCCCCCGAAAGAGTCGGATTAGATGGAAAATACGACGAAAGCGGCCTAGCTAAACGAGTAGTTTTAGCTTTTGACGAGACACCGGATTTAGCTGATGAGGACAAATTGTGGGTCGCTCAAACTGGTGGTAAAGTTGTACTAAAAGGCAAGGTTTCCAATCAGGCGACTTTAAATAAAATGGTTGCAATTGCCAGTAAAGTCCATGGGGCAACCGGCGTCGATACCAGTCAAGTAACTATTGGGTGAAGTCGAACGGCTGTTAACCTCTTGTAAAAATCAAAAATTGTTGTTAGGGTTAGGAGTCAGTCCTGATGCAACAAGTTACACCGCCAAACATGAAAATATTCTGATCCTAAATCTGGTTATTAAAAACGGATTATTTATTCCCCCTTTTGCATGAGTGCCTCTCCTGATATGTAGCCTAGACTCAAGGGATTTAGTATTACTTCCGACTTTATCGCTCAATCCAAGCTTTTGGGGGGTTCTACCCCCCAAACCCCCCGTTGGGGGCGTGGCGCCGCCCCCAAACCCCGGAGCGCATTAGTTTTTCGGTGGGATGCTTACACGCAGCTGCTGACACATCTGTAATAATTTAAGAGTCACTCCACTTGCAGGAGTACCTCTCCTGATATGTAGCTTATACTCAACGGATTTAGTATGATCGACGAATTGGCGTTATTTCAGCTTCTATTTTCTAGTCAGTAGCCAGTAGTCAGTAGTCAGGAGAATTAAGAATGAAATAATAATCAGTTAAATGGTCTATTTACAGATTTTATGCGATTTAATCCTTATTTTTGACGTTTTTGAACCCTCACAAGTTAATTATGCAAGAGGTTTAATATTCGCCGTGAAAATTAACCACTAAAACCCAGAGGGTTTTTGGCAGGGTGGATAACTCCAAGACTGGCAATCACCCCCAGCCGGCTGCGGTAAAATGGGAGGGATAGATACAACTCAGGAGAAAAGACCCCAGTGCCGTACAACCCCGCAGAAATCGAACAGAAATGGCAGAAGATTTGGCAGCAAATGGGATTGGACAAAACCCCAGAAAACGCCGATAAACCGAAATTTTACGCCCTCTCCATGTTCCCCTATCCATCGGGCAACCTGCACATGGGTCACGTTCGCAACTATACTATCACCGATGTGATTGCCCGTCTGAAAAGAATGCAGGGTTATCGCGTGCTGCATCCCATGGGGTGGGATGCTTTCGGATTACCGGCAGAAAATGCCGCTATTGAAAGGGGAGTTCCTCCGGCAAAATGGACTGATCAAAATATTGCCCAGATGAAACGGCAATTACAACAGTTAGGATTATCTATCGATTGGGAAAGAGAAGTTGCCACCTGTTCCCCGGAATATTATCGTTGGACCCAATGGCTATTTTTACAGTTTTTTGAATCAGGATTAGCCTACCAAAAAGAAGCGGCAGTGAATTGGGATCCTATCGATCAAACTGTCTTGGCCAATGAACAGGTAGATAGTGAAGGAAAATCTTGGCGATCGGGTGCTAAAGTAGAAAGAAAATTACTCCGGCAATGGTTCCTAAAAATCACCGATTATGCCGAACAATTACTCACTGATTTAGATAAACTTACCGGTTGGCCAGAACGGGTTAAAACCATGCAGGCCAACTGGATTGGTAAATCGGTAGGTGCTTATTTAGAATTTCCTCTTGTTAACTCCACAGAAAAAATTGCCGTTTTTACCACTCGTCCCGATACGGTTTATGGAGTCACTTATGTGGTACTTGCTCCCGAACATCCCTTAACTTTACAAGTTACCACTCCCGAACAAAAATCGGCCGTAGAAACTTTTATTCAAGAGATAGCCAGCGAAAGCGAATTAGAAAGAACCGCCGAAGATAAACCCAAACGCGGTATTAAAACCGGAGGAATGGCAATTAATCCTTTTACTGGTGAAGAAATTCCGATTTTAATTGCTGATTATGTCCTCTACGAATACGGGACGGGGGCAGTGATGGGAGTCCCGGCTCACGACAGTCGCGATTTTAAATTCGCTCAGGAAAATAACCTGCCAATTAAGATAGTTATTACTCCAGAAAGTGGCGAAATTGAGTTAAAAGAAGCCTACACAGAAGCGGGAATTATGATTAATTCCGCTCAATTTAATGGACTTAATTCTACAGCAGGAAAAACCGCTATTATTGATTATGCCACTGCCCAAGGTTACGGCAAAGCTAGAATACAATATCGCCTCCGGGATTGGTTAATTTCCCGTCAAAGATATTGGGGTTGTCCGATTCCAGTTATCCACTGTCCTAACTGTGGAACCGTGCCAGTACCTATCGATAATTTACCCGTTACTTTACCGGAAAATGTCGAATTTAGCGGTCGAGGTGCTTCTCCTTTAGCCAAATTAGAAGACTGGGTAAATGTGGATTGTCCTCGCTGTGGCACTCCCGCAAAACGGGAAACAGACACCATGGATACTTTCATCGATTCTAGTTGGTATTTCCTCCGTTATACCGATGCTAAAAATGAAGATATACCCTTTCAATTCGAGAAGGTTAATGATTGGATGCCCGTGGATCAATACGTCGGAGGAATCGAACACGCTATCCTACATTTACTCTATTCTCGTTTCTTTACCAAAGTTTTAAGAGACCGAGGTTTAGTTAATGTCGATGAACCTTTTAACCGTCTATTAACCCAGGGAATGGTACAGGGATTAACCTACAAAAATCCCGAAACTGGCAAATATGTCCCCGCAGAAAATGTTATCTATAAAGAGGATAAATATCGTGATAAAGACACGGGAGAAGTTCTATCTTTCTTCTTTGAAAAAATGTCTAAGTCGAAATATAACGGCGTTGATCCTCTGAAAGTTCTCGAAAAATATGGGGCCGATACTGCCCGAATGTTTATACTTTTTACCGCACCCCCAGAAAAAGATTTACAGTGGGATGATGCGGGGGTAGAAGGACAATTTCGCTTTCTTAATCGGGTGTGGCGTTTAGTCAGCGAATATATTGAAAATAAACCCAAGCAAGTCAAAAAAATAGAAACTTTCTCGAAAACTGACAAAGATTTAAGACGGGCAATTCACACCGCTATTAAAGAAATCTCCGAGGATTTAGAAGGAGATTATCAATTTAATACCGCCATTTCAGAATTAATGAAACTCAGTAACGCTTTAGGGGATAATAAGTGTTTTGAATCCCCCATTTATCGGGAAGGAATCGAAACCTTATTAATCTTACTTTCCCTTTTTGCTCCCCATCTTAGCGAAGAATTATGGCAAGCTTTAGGCCATAGCCAATCAATTCACCTGCAACCCTGGCCAAAAGTTGATCCCACTGCCCTTATTGTGGACGAGATTACCCTTGTCATCCAAATTTTGGGAAAAACCAGAGGCACGATACAAGTTCCCGCTAGTGCCGATAAAAGCACCTTAGAAACCCTCGCCCTGGAATCAGAAATCGCCCAACGTTATTTAGAGGGCAAGGAAATCAAAAAAGTGATTGTTGTCCCGGGCAAATTAGTTAATTTTGTCGTGGTTTAAATGACAGCAATTATCACAATGGTAGGGAATTAAGAACCTTTTCAGTTATCAGTGACCAGTTAGATTAACACTTTAGATGGCAAAATAGAAACTATACAATTAGCATTGTCTGTAAATAAGAACAACCTATGGATATTGAATCAACTAAAGTTACTTCTGAAGAAATTGCCCAGTTTCGCGCTGAATTGGCAGAGGATTCTAACGCATTAGGAGATATTGACTTAATTGAGCGGTGTGATGGCGATTTGAAGTATGCTGCTATTAGATTAGCAAGGCGTTCAAATATTGATACAGTGAGGGCAGATGAAGATAATTTTTGGCAACAAGCTATCACCCAAGCACGTCAATTAATATGTCATGACCGAGTTAAAGATGATTTAGCACCTAATATATTAGGTGGATTAGTTGGTTTACTTGCTACTTCTGGTAATCCAGTTTTGGTAGTGGTAGCAACTCCTCTCGCTATTCACGTTTTTAGGGAAACATTAGACAATTTTTGTGATTAGTTTAGATACCTGATGCGGTAAAAGCAGCCCAATAAAAAGGGTTATTGAACAGCTTATAATTAAGTTCAAACCCTTTTATTCTAATTTGTTCATCTTCAATCATATCCATCAATCGATTAAATTCTTTTGATGTTAATTTTTGTTGCATTGACTTGACAATTTTTAGGCAACTATCCAACTGATTCAAGTATTCTTGTACGGTTAAATTCTGTAACCAGTTTTGAGCTTGTTTTAAAGCAACTGGTACAGAAACTTGCTGATTCTCATCAAATAAAATCTCATATAATTTAATCATCAAGAAGGAGGTTGACAGGTCATTAACTGTCCATAAACTACTGACAACACTGGGACTTCCTGCAAACAGAAAACCACTGGGTAAACCGATATATTCATCGCTGATAGAGTTTAAATCAATTAAGCCAGTTTCGCAAGCGGAAAGGGTGACAAGGCGACATTTATGCAAGCGCAGTTCAAAGATTTCGCCTAATGTTAAGGATTCTTTATTGGCTAATAATAAGGCGGATTCTAGGGGATTAGCTGGGTTAAAGCCTCCATGACAGGAGAAGTGATAGCAGTGGTTATCTGAGGATTTGAGATGGGGAAGAACAGCGTTTTTAGTGGCGTTATCTTGGGCGATAACTTGAGGTTCAGTAAAGAAAGTTGAGAGGATATTAACTTCTAAGTCAGTGTAAAATAAGTCTTTAGTGGGGTTTTGAATAGCGAACAGTTTATTAAAGTCTGAATGGTGAAAAATTTGGGTGATTTTTTGCAAGATTTGACAACTAGGGGCATATTGTACACCCTTGGGAAATAAATCTTGTAATTCTGATCCCCCCGTTACCGACTCCCCCCTTTTTAAGGGGGGTTGGGGGGGATCAACAGGTAAGGCGTGAATAGGGAGAATATGCAGAAACCAATGGGGGATAATAATTAAGCGTTGACAAGTATCGGGAATCAGGGCAAGAATATCATTAATATGCAGAATATCAGCAAAAGTCTGTAAGAGGTTAGACAGTTGATTTCTCCATTCTTGTTTGCCATTTTTGGAGTAGTAAAGCTGTAGATAATTGTTGATTTTATCAAATAATTGATTTATATCATCTTCGGAAGATTGCCAAACTTTAACCTCTCCATCAGCAGACACCACAAAAGCGAGTATTTTCTCCCCTGTAATGTACCATTGCAGCAGACAAGTTTCAGCATCAGTTAAAGCCTGAATCTCTATAAATGCGATCGGCTCAACTTTTTGAGTGAGGCTAAAGAGAGGATCTTTAATTTCTCTTGCAATAAAATTATCTAAGTCTTGTTGATATTCTTTCAGATAACTATGATCTTGAACGTAGGGAGTTAAGTTATCACTACGCATTAAATTCTGATTAATGCTTTGATGTTGTAAACGAATTTGTTCATTAACCACTCTTTGCTTTAATTCATTTAATTGGGCGATAATTTCTTGACTAACGCCTTGGGGTTGTAGGTTTTTCTGGGTGATTAATTCCACCAGATTACGCCCTTTACTGCGTTCGATATATTCCAATGCCTTCTCCGGCTGATTGAGGTTAAGATGCGCCTGTACAATGCGATGAAAAACATCAATAGCATTGGATAAAACCTCTTGACGATCTTGGGGATTTAATGCTTCTAAGCGGGCATTCTCTACCGCTTCAATGGCGATATTATAGACTTCTGTTGCCGGTTGCCATTGTTCTTCATCGTAGTGTAAAATACCTAAATTACGGGCAGTTTGTAAACAATTAAGGGGATCAGATTCTTTGGTGTCTATTGTTAAAGCATTGTGATAAGATGCGATCGCTTTTTCTAAATTGTCGGCTTTCTCTCCTCTGATTCTGTTAATGTAAGCTAAAGCGAGATTATTCTGTGTCCCTGCCCAATCTTGTGGAAATGCGTCAAAAGTATAAACTTTCAAAGCTTCTTGGTAGTAGGCGAGCGCTTTTTCTAAATTGTCGGCTTTCTCTCCTCTAATTCTGTTACGGTAAGCAATAGCGAGATTATTCTGTGTCATTGCCCATTTTTGTGGAAATGCGTCAAAAGTATAAACTTTCAAAGCTTCCTGGCAAGCAGCGATAGCCCTTTCTAAATTGTCGGCTTTCTCTCCTCTGATTCTGTCAATGTAAGCTAAAGCGAGATTATTCTGTGTCCCTGCCCAATCTTGTGGAAATGCGTCAAAAGTATAAACTTTCAAAGCTTCCTGGCAAGCAGCGATAGCCCTTTCTAAATTGTCGGCTTTCTCTCCTCTGATTCTGTTAATGTAAGCTAAAGCGAGATTATTCTGTGTCCCTGC
>NZ_JAPZRB010000411.1:0-9302 GCF_027531105.1 Microcystis sp. LE18-22.4A | reverse complement strand
TCCAATCGGTCAACATTGAAGAAGTTTGAGCGTAGCCTACTCTTTCTTGCTTTTCGTACCAAGCTTGTGTTCGTTCGTGGAGAGCTTTGTTGTAAACTAATCTTACACAGCCCAATGTGCGCCGCAATAGCGACTCTTGTTCGGGTGTGGGGTAAAATCGGTAAGAATAGGCTTTTTCCATGTCTCATATTTTAGCATATATTTCGTAAATGTGCTAATATTTAACAGTAAAGCCGCCGTAAAACGGCGGGGTTTCAGACCCAAATTTTCGATGAAAATTTTAATTATGGGTGGAACCCGATTTATCGGTGTTTCTTTGACTAAAGTGTTAGTAGAACAGGGTCATGAGGTAGTATTATTCAATCGTGGCAATAAACCCGCTCCGGTTGCTGGAGTACGACAGATTCATGGCGATCGCACTGACCCAGCGCAACTGAAAGAAAAGCTTAAAAATGAGAGTTTTGAGGCAATTTTCGATAACAATGGCAGAGAATTAAGTGATACTCAGCCCCTCGTCCAGATTTTTAGGGAAAGAATCGGGCATTTTGTCTATGTTAGCTCGGCGGGGGTTTATCTAAAATCCGACCAAATGCCCCATAAAGAAGGGGATAAACTAGATCCCAAAAGTCGCCACAAGGGAAAACACGAGACAGAAAACTATTTAAGCGAGATGGGTTTACCCTGGACTTCCATCCGTCCGGTTTATATCTACGGACCGGGGAACTATAATGACCTAGAAGCTTGGTTTTTTGACCGTTTGGTTCGTAATCGTCCTATTCCTATACCCGGTCATGGGGAACATTTTACCCAATTTGGTCACGTTGTCGATCTAGCTAAGGCCATGGCCGCAGTATTGGGCAATTCTCAGGCTATCGGTCAAGTGTATAATATTTCTGGCGATCGCTATGTAACTTTTAACGGTTTAGCAAAAGCTTGCGCGGCAGCGATGGGGAAAAATGCCGAGGAAATCGAGATTGTTAACTATAACCCCAAAAAATTTGACTTCGGCAAAAAGAAACCTTTCCCCCTGCGGGTTCAACATTTTTACGCTGATATTAATAAGGCCACCCGGGAGTTAAACTGGCAGCCTGAATATGATCTCGTCAGTGGTTTAGCAGACTCCTTCCAGAATGATTATCTCCCTTCCGGTCGCGATCGGCAAGAAATAGACTGGGCGATCGATGACCAGATCTTGGCAAACCAATAAAATTAATTTTTTGGTGGGAGTGGGGAAGTGGGGAAGTGGGGAAGTGGGGGAATTTCAACTAAAACCCCAACACCCTAAAACCCTAAAACCCTAACCCCCAAACTGATGCAGCTTTAACCAGTTATTGGACATTCCACCAACCGAAGGCCGGCCCGACAAAACGAATAACTACCCAAACCCCAGCTAAAACTCCTATACCAATCCAGGCACCCCTAGTGGTTAACTTGTAAGCTTGGGATGCTTGACTTTTGGTAATCGGTAGCCAAGGCAGGATGTTTTCTTCCTGTCCATACTTATCACCCAGGGCCGATTGACGACGTTTTGATTCACCCATACTAATGTCAGTTATTAAGAGGTTTTTATCTGATTGTATATCGAAAGACAACCGCCTACACTCACTCCCAGTCCGTGAAGGAGGGCGATCGAAACTGACGGCTGATGACCGACTATTATAGAATTAAAGGTTGCGACTGAAACGAGAATAATTATGGCAACCATTAACAGTAATTACTTAAAACTAAAAGCGGGTTATCTTTTCCCAGAAATTGCCCGACGAGTCCAAGCTTTTGCGGCAGCTAATCCCGATGCTAATATTATCCGTCTGGGGATTGGGGATGTCACCGAACCTTTGCCCCTAGCTTGTCGTGAGGCAATGATCAAAGCGGTGGAGGAAATGGGCGATCGCTCTAGCTTTAAGGGTTACGGGCCCGAACAGGGTTATGCTTGGTTAAGGGAGAAAATCGCCGTCCATGATTTTCAGGCTCGCGGTTGTGAGATAAGTGCCGATGAAATCTTTATTTCTGACGGTTCTAAGTGCGATACGGGCAATATTCTCGATATTTTTGGAGATAATAACTCGATCGCTGTTACTGACCCAGTATATCCCGTTTACGTCGATACTAACGTTATGGCCGGACACACCGGAGAGGTCAACGACCGCGGCGAATACGAGGGCTTGATTTATCTGCCAATTACCGCCGAAAATAACTTTACTGCCCAGATTCCGGCGGAAAAAGTCGATTTAATCTATCTCTGTTTTCCCAACAATCCCACCGGGGCCACGGCTACCAAAGAACACTTGACAGCTTGGGTTAATTATGCTAGGGCCAACGGATCGATTATCTTTTTTGATGCGGCCTACGAGGCCTTTATCACCGATGCCAGTTTACCCCATTCCATCTACGAAATCGAGGGGGCGCGGCAATGTGCGATCGAATTTCGCTCTTTTTCTAAAAATGCCGGTTTTACCGGGACCCGTTGCGCTTTAACCGTGGTTCCCCAAAGTCTGATGGCCAAAGCGGCCGACGGGACGGATGTGCAACTCTGGAAACTGTGGAATCGTCGGCAATCGACCAAATTTAACGGCGTTTCCTACATTGTCCAACGGGGGGCCGAGGCGGTTTATTCCCCGGAAGGACAAGCACAAGTACAAGAACTTGTCAAGTTTTATTTACAAAATGCAACAATTATCCGAGAAAAATTAACCGCCGCCGGTTTAGAAGTCCATGGTGGCGTAAATGCGCCCTACGTTTGGGTAAAAACGCCCCAAGGTCTATCGAGTTGGGATTTCTTCGATAAACTGCTACATACCTGTAATGTGGTGGGGACCCCCGGATCTGGCTTTGGGGCTGCCGGAGAGGGTTATTTCCGGCTGTCGGCTTTTAATAGTCGTGCCAATGTCGAGGCCGCTATGGAAAGAATTATCAGTAAATTTCAAGGCTAATGGTCAAAAGAGGGATGTTGGCGGAAGCATCCCCCAACAACCCCATCGGGAATTGATAGACTGTTGACACACCCAATTTTTCGGTAACTACTCACCGACAACGGCTCACCGATGCGACCCTTTTGGTTAGAATCCTTACAGGTAGAAAGATTAACGATCGCAATTGCTGGCCTACCGGCACATCTGCAAGGGATCAAGTTGGTGCAGTGGTCAGATCTGCACTGCGATGCACAGCATTTGCCTGTAGCTGTCCTGCAAGAAGCGATCGCCATTACTAATCAAGAAAAACCCGATCTCATCTTCCTGACGGGGGACTTTATTACCGATAGTCCCAGGCCAATTTTTACCCTGGTCGATAGCATAAAAGCTCTCAAAAGTCAAGGGGGTATTTATGCTTGTTTAGGAAATCATGACAGTTATCCTCCCCACGCAAGGGAAACCGTCAGATCAGCCTTAACTAGCGTGGGAATTCGGGTACTCTGGAATGAAATCGTCACACCCTACGGCGAAAATTTTCCCATCGTCGGATTGGCCGATTATTGGTCCGGGGAATTTTTACCGCAAATCCTTGAGCAAATTGCTCCCGATATACCCAGACTTGTCCTTTCCCACAATCCCGATACAGCCATGGTTTTAAGGGATTGGCGCGTGGATTTGCAGTTATCCGGTCATACCCACGGAGGCCAAGTGACTATCCCGGGTATGGGTTCCCTACCGATAGTTTTAGAGAAACTTAGGCGATCGCTGCCCGAACCCTATGGTCAATGGGTTCCCCTTCACCGGCAGTTTAGCAGAGTAGTCCGATACTGGCAATGGTCCGAGGGATTTCACCGAGTCGGGGAAAATCAATTATATGTCAATCGAGGCTTAGGAACCTATTTTCCCGGTCGTCTTTTTTGTCCCCCCGAAGTGACGGTAATTACTTTGATCAACAGCAGTCAGTCTTGAATCAGTGATCAGTGATCAGTGATCAGAGTTGAGTTTTCAGTTCGCTGATTACTCTTTACCGTTTACCGATCACAGCAAAAAAGCTCGCCATCTCCCCGCTCCCCACTACCCCACTACCCCACTGGTTACTGCTCACTGAAAAATCCCCATCCCCCCACTTTCCACTAAATAAATGACTGAGCAAGATACTGACTGGATAGGTTTGATGATCGGCAATTCTCGGCTACATTGGGGGTATTTTCGCGGTCAAACCCTGTTAGCTTGTCTCGATACTCCCCACCTGAGGGAACCCCTAAGTAATGAATTTTTGCAACAAATTTTCCCTAAACTCTTGACAAATAAATGTAACTGTGCATTGATTGTCGCCTCCGTGGTTCCTAACCAAAGAGAATTATGGGCAAATTATGGCAATTTACGGATAATTACTTTAAAAGATATGCCTTTACTGGATTTATATCCGACATTCGGCATCGATCGAGCTTTAGCTGTCTTAGGTGCGGGAAAAAAATACGGATTTCCCTGTTTAGTCATCGATGCGGGAACAGCCTTAACTTTTACGGGGGTGGATGGGGATAAAAAGCTAGTGGGGGGAGCAATTTTACCCGGGTTAAGGGTGCAATTAGCCAGTTTAAGGGAACGGACGGCAGCCTTACCAGAGGTGTCCTTATCGGAAAGATTACCGCAGATGTGGGCAAAGGAAACAGCAGAAGGTATAAGAAGTGGGATAATTTATACAATTTTGGCGGGAATAGAAAAATTCAGTCTGGAATGGTTAAATTTATATCCAGAGAGCGGGATAATTTTAACAGGGGGAGATGGGGACTTAATTAGGGATTACTGGCAAGAAAAGGCCATTAAATCACCCCTAGTGGATAAGACGATCATTTTTGAGGGAATTGCCGCAGTTAAGGGAATCTCCTCCTGTTTAATTGACAAAGGCGAACCTATCTAGTAAAGTCGGAGAAAGTTTTCTCAACTTGGGAAATTTCTCAACAACTAGGCAAAAAATTCAGGATATAGTTATGGCGATCGTTCTAGTAACCGGTTCTGCTGGTTTAATTGGTTCCGAATCAGTAAGATTTTTTTGTGATCGGGGTTATACCGTCGTCGGAATTGATAATAATATGCGTCAGGTATTTTTTGGCGAAGACGCTTCAACGGAGTGGAATCGAGCCAAATTATCGCAAGATTACGGGGATAAATACATTCACCATGCTGTGGATATTCGGGATCATGAAGCTATTGCAGATATATTTAAAACCTATAGTCATGATATATCCTTAATTATCCACACGGCGGCGCAACCTTCCCACGATTGGGCAGCAAAGGATCCCTATATGGATTTTAGTGTCAATGCTAACGGAACTTTAGTATTATTAGAAAATACTCGTCAACACTGTCCCCAAGCAGTATTTATTTTCTGTTCCACCAATAAAGTTTACGGGGATAGACCGAATGAATTACCTTTAGTAGAAAAAGAATTACGTTGGGAAATCTCGGAAAATCATCCTTATTTTGCTCATGGTATTGACGAGTTGATGAGTATTGATGCTTGTAAACATTCTTTGTTCGGTGCCTCGAAAGTGGCGGCGGATGTGTTAGTACAAGAATACGGTCGTTATTTTGAGATGAAAACAGCCTCTTTTCGCGGCGGTTGTTTAACCGGTCCAAGTCATTCGGGAACGCAATTACACGGTTTTTTATCCTACTTAATGAAATGTACGATGATCGGCAAAGAATACAGTATTTATGGGTATAAAGGTAAGCAGGTACGCGATAACATTCATAGTTACGATCTCGTCAATGCTTTCTATCATTTTTATCAGACTCCGCGAGTAGCAGAAGTTTATAATATCGGTGGTAGTCGCTTTAGTAATTGTTCCATGTTAGAAGCTATTCAAGAATGTGAAGCGATTGCGGATAAAAAGTTAAACTGGCAGTATGTAGAGACTAATCGTATTGGTGATCATATCTGGTGGATTTCTGATGTGAGTAAGTTTAAAAATCATTATCCTGATTGGCAGTTAACCTACACAGTAACAGATATTCTCAAAGAGATTTTTAGTCAAAACGTTAGCCGTTGGACTTAGGGTAAATCAAGAATTATTCTGGTCAATTTTTATCTGCTAGTTTTCCCTCGTTACCAAAGTGATTTTTAGCAAAATATACTGCTAGTAATTGAGGGACTCTGTCAATTAGTTAACCAGAGGACATTAATAATGTTATTAATCGCAATATTGACCTAGAAAAACTAAACCAGAGCATATTTTAAGATACCATTATGTTAACTAAAATCTACAACAATAAAATTTTCCGATTTCTCACTGCTGGGGGAGTGGCATTTTTAATTAGGGTCTGCTGAATAAATCTAAAAACCTTGCTGGATAAGACTTTTAGCCTTTTTTGAAATCCAAAAGTACCAGATATGGGAGTGATCAGGGGGAAATTCAGGTACTTTTTCCCTGAAAATTAGGTAATTGACCCCCTCAAAATCGGTAAAACCCCACACCCCACACCCTACACCCTACACCCTGCCCCTAGGAAAAACTTTTTCAGCAGACCCTAATTAACTTATTCTTAATTTATTGGTTCATTGATGACTTGGGATTCAATACCCCATTTCTGAAGAATGTTGCTAATGTCATTTCGATAGAAATATCTTTAATTGCCAGTTTCTTTATCTACAGAATCTGGGTGTGGACTGGGGGAGATTGGACAATCAGAGATGTGATTTTGATACAACTTCCTCTCTATCATCTCTCGGCAGGTTTAGCCGTTTTACTGCGAGTTTTTTTGATATTTCCCTTCTTAAACTGGTTAGGAATTAGCCCCGGAGTTAACACAATGATTGGGGTTTTACTGGGGGCCAGTATCAATTATGTCGCCAGTGATAGCCTAGTTTTTAAACCCAAGAATAAGACTAATGAGACAGAAATGTACTATCCCGAAGGATTAGCACCAGCTTTCCAGATGGACGGTTACTCTCACCCACGTCAATCAAGGGATAACTATGCAGTAAAAACCTTATCAATAGTTATTCCTGCTTACAACGAAGAAGATTGCATCGAAAGCACAACTCACTTAATATCTGAACGTTTAGAAGAGGATAAAATTGATTATGAAATCCTAGTGGTTAATGACAATAGCAAAGATAACACCGAAGCAGTTCTGCAAAAAATCAACCAAGAAAATCCTCGGATTCGTTACATCAATAACTATTATCCCAACGGTTTTGGTTTTGCGGTACGCTGTGGATTAGAAAATTTTAGCGGGGATGCAGTTGCAGTAGTAATGGCAGATAATTCCGACTCTCCCGATAACATGGTGGACTATTATTATAAACTCCAAGAAGGCTACGATTGCGTTTTTGGTTCCCGTTTTATCAAAGGAGGAAAAGTTATTGATTATCCCATGCACAAGTTATTCATTAATCGTTTGGCTAATCTATTCATTCAAGTTTTATTTGGGCTAAAATTTAATGATACCACTAACGCCTTTAAAATCTATCGTAAGGATGTTATCGAAGGAATCTCACCTCTACTCTCTCACCATTTTAACTTAACAGTAGAGATGCCCTTAAAAGCAATCGTGCGAGGATATTCCTATACGACAATTCCCATCACTTGGCGCAATCGTACCACGGGGGTTTCCAAGTTAAAACTCAAGGAAATGGGCAGTCGTTATTTATTTATAGTTCTCTCTATCTGGTTAGAAAAACACCTTTCTCGAGGCGACTATAAGCGCAAACAGAAAAAGAATCAAGTTGTTTGATAATTATCATCTAGAGGAGTATTTTTGATGACTAGGCAAGTGTTAATTACTGGTGGTGCGGGTTTTGTGGGCAGTTCCTTAGGTTTAGGATTAGCCCAACTCTATCCCGACTGGAAAATTATCGCTTTAGATAACTTAAAACGTCGCGGTTCCGAGTTAAATATTCCCCGTCTCAAACAAGCGGGAATTGAGTTTGTACATGGAGATGTCAGAAATGCGGAAGACTTAGAAGCATCCGCTTTGCCAGTGGATTTAATCCGAGAATGTTCGGCAGAACCTTCCGTTTTAGCTGGTTATAATCACGGGAAGGAATTAAAAGGTATTTTCTAGTTGCTTTCTGGTTAATATCTCTGGAAAATGGAGAATAGGGAACTCGAATCCCTGACCTCTGCGGTGCGATCGCAGCGCTCTACCAACTGAGCTAATTCCCCATATATAGAATATAATAGCATTTTTGAGCAGAAAATCCTAGGAACTGGCAAGGGATCGAGGGGCAAAAAATCGAGCGGCTTCTCTCTGGAAAACTTTAAAATAGAAAAAGTAATCTTGAGGATGATAACCAATGGCGATACTACGCTTAGAGAATGGGACAACCTATACCCAGTTAGCCGATATTAGTCTGGAATTGGCCAAATTAAATGTCACTTTAAACTATTGGCCGATCGAAAACGAAGCCACTCGTCAGCTACTTAAACAAGCTTCTCTCACTGACGAAGAAAAAGAAATAGTTTTAACCAGCTTAGACGGTTATTTTGAGCAACTTAAACAAGAAGCGGGTTATCAAGCTAGAGATTTAATCGTTTTACACCCTGAAATTCCCAATCTCGACACTTTACTGGCAAAGTTCGAGCGCTGTCACACCCACGCCGACGATGAGGTGCGTTATATCATTGATGGGGAGGGGGTTTTTGGCTTTGTCTTTGCCGATGGTTCTCAGGGGGAATTAACTATTCAACCTCAAGAATATATCAATGTTCCCGCCCATAGCGAACACTGGTTTCACCTCACTGCCAGTAAACGAGTTAAAGCAGTGCGTTATTTTACCAGTACCGTCGGATGGGTTCCCGAATATACGGAAACTGTCATTCGTTTTCCTAGTTTAACAGCCGTGTAGCCTTTGGTTTTTTGGCGATCGCTTTCCCAATAAGACAGAGGAGTTGTGCAGGGATGGCAACGCCGGCAGCCACAATCTGTTAAGCGGCAAATTTGTCCTGTTGAAAATCTCCCGTCTAGTGCCTAGCTTGACGGGAGATTGTCTCAATTCGGGGTATTGGCGTGATAGATTTAGTCTAAGCCGAATTGATTGCCCCGTTTGTACTGTAAGTAGGCGGCAACGAACAAACCCGCTAGGGTAATGGGAATTAAGCCTAGGACAATCCCTAGCACTAAAGGTTCAATCACGTCTGTACTCCTTGGATTAGCAATTTTTCACCCGTATTTTATCGTAGCAGCGGTTGCCCTGGAAAGATAGGGCGATCGCACATACTTATTAAATAGGGTCTGCTGAAAAAGTTTTTCCTGGGGGTAGGGTGTGGGGTGTGGGGTGTGGGGTGTAGGGTTTTACCGATTTTCAGGTGGTCAACTACCTAATTTTCAGGGAAAAAGTACCTCAATTTTCCCCCTGATCACTCCCATGCCTGGTACTTTTTGATT
>NZ_JAPZRB010000048.1:0-4222 GCF_027531105.1 Microcystis sp. LE18-22.4A | reverse complement strand
CATGGATAAAATACCAAAGGGTTCCCCAACGTGATTCTCCATTTTTTTAGAGAAAGATAGACTCTCTCTCACCAGCCGAGAAATCCTTTGTCGAAAGGTATTATTTAATCTTTCAATAGGATTAGTTTGACCAGTTTCTTTTCCGAGCGGTCGATGACGTTTACTAGGAATTACTGTCTTATAGGACTCCCAAAAGTCTGTGTAAACAACAGCATATTGTCGGTAAACACTGGGTAAACTGGCCCCAAAGTTTTTTGGGCTGATTGACGACTCCTATCTCCGCGCATAGCAACCAATAATACTAAATCCGTTGAGCATAATGCTACTTATAAGGACAGGCAAAAGGGGGGGATAAATAATCAGTTTTTAATAACCGTATTTAGTATAATACCCGTCCTAATGATGCTTTAAAACTGCCTCAATTTTAACAATTATTACCAGAAAAAAATTCTTGTTTAGTGATTCCTCATGATCTAAAATGTACGGCTATTATGATCAATCAACTAGCAGAAAGAAGAAATTTTCTCAAGTAATGGCAGAGATGGTTAATTACCCTTGCCCCCAAGGCGGGGGTGGGAGAGGGGGAGTAGGATGCCTGCCACGAATAAAGAAAATGGTAGAACCTGAGATGCCGCGATACGGAAAGACTTCACCCCCAAACCTTCTCACTCCCCTATACCTTTTAAATAGGGATAAAAAGCTAAATAGAACAGACAAAAAGCCTGTTCTATCCATGAGGAGAAAAAAACTTAAACGGTCATGATATCTTTTTCTTTTGTCGTTAATAAATCCTCGATTTTGGCGATAAATTTATCGGTGGATTTCTGCACTTGATCCTGTAAATCCCTGGATTCATCCTCAGAAATTTCGTGACCTTTTTCCCGTTTACGGATAGCATCGATCGCATCCCGGCGAATATTGCGGATAGCCACCTTTCCTTCTTCGGCCAATTTCGCCGCTAATTTGACCAATTCCTTGCGGCGATCGCTAGTGAGGGGAGGGATATTCAAACGAATGGTCTGACCGTCATTACTGGGGGTTAAACCCACGTCCGAGAGAGAAATCGCCTTTTCGATCGCCCCCATACTGGTACGATCGAAGGGTTGAATCGCGATCGTGGTCGCGTCGGGAGTGCTAATGGTCGCTAGGGACTTGAGGGGAGTTTCCATGCCATAATACTCCACCACGATCCGATCTAAAAGAGAAGCATTTGCCCGGCCGGTACGAATCGTATTAAAAGCTCTCTGGGTTGATTCGACGGTTTTCTGCATCTGGTCTTGAACTTCAGCTAACTTCACAGAATCCTCCTACCAATGTTCCAACGGGTTCACCTTTGACAGCGCGAACAATATTACCTGTCACCGACAGATCGAAAACGACTATCGGGATATTATTTTCCTTGCACAGAGCGATCGCAGTTCCGTCCATCACCCGCAGATCATGAGTCAGCACATGACCGTAGGTAAGACTTTGAAAGCGTCGCGCGTTAGGGTTATGGGAGGGATCGGAATCATAAACTCCATCCACTTTCGTCGCTTTAAACACCACTTCCGCGTCGATTTCGGCAGCGCGCAGGGCCGCCGTGGTATCGGTGGTAAAGAAAGGATTACCCGATCCCGCACCGAAAACCACCACCCGACCTTTTTCCAGATGACGGATTGCTCGCCGGCGGATGTAGGGTTCAGCTAATTCCTGCATGGCAATCGCCGTTAATACCCTAGTCGGTACTTGCGCTCGTTCTAGGGCATCCTGCAAGGTCATAGCGTTCATGACTGTTGCTATCATACCAATATAATCGGCCGTGGCCCGATCCATGCCGGCCGAGGCGGCTTTCACCCCGCGAAAAATATTGCCCCCACCGACCACGATCGCCAATTGGATGCCTTGAGCAACCACTTCGGAGATTTCCTGGGCGATAGCGGAAACCACCATCGGGTCGATCCCATAGCCGAGATTGCCCATCAAAGCCTCCCCACTCAGTTTTAATAATACCCGCTTGTACGCCATGCCCTTACTACCACTCGCTAAAACAAGATCTAGATAATTTTTGTCTCCCCATAAGATAGCAGGTTTTGGCCTTGATTTAAGCTGACCAGTTCACTCTCCCAGAGGGACGAGAAGTTAAACTTAATAAATCTTTTCGTTGGGAAATTGGTATTTAGTGATACCTTTGTTATTAAGGGAAGCTTAAGTCCCTAGGCAAAATTAATTACACATATCTCACTATCTCTTGTCTTTTGCCTTTTGCATGACTGCCTATCCTAACCAAGAAATTAATTTTGCACGACTACTTAGTTTTATAGAGAATTAATAACCGTGGTCAGCGATCGATTACTATTGGTCAACAAAAGCAATCAAGGGGCCGCTCACATCGATACCTTTGATTGGGTGTATGGGTTTCAGGATGGAACTCGTCTGATGGGAAGGGTTTGCGGTTACTTAGATCCCGATAGTAATCGTCTTCTCGATCCCGAAAACTGCAGCGCTATCTACCAGAATGCCCAGGGACAAGTCCTTAGTCGTTGGCAAGCTGGAGATTTTATCGCTTTTGAACTAACCACCACCGGGGAAGCTCTCTTGATCGTGGCTTCTAATGATAATTGTGTCAGTAATAGTCTCTGTTTGGTTTCGGGCATTAGTCGCAGCTGCGCCCAAGTTAGCGATGAAGGAAAATCCCTCGTCCGGGAGGTTTTTCAATACCCTGCTTGGTCTTTCCAGGGCGATAATAGCACTTCTAAGCCGGCTTTCAGTTGGAATTGTTCCGTATCTCCCTTTTTCCCCTTTGTTTCCCTGCGTTTTAATCTTCAGTCCACCAGCAGCAAAAAATTCTATCGTTGGACGGTTTCCCCCTATTTTCCCTTTTGTCCCCTCTTAGAAGTGGGAGAATCCCTTGCCTAATTAGGGTTTGCGGCAAAAAGTTTTTCGGTGGGGGCAGGGTGTAGGGTGTAGGGTGTAGGGTGTAGGGTTTTAGAGATTTTGAGGGGGTCAATTACCTAATTTTCAGGGAAAAAGTCCCGGAATTTTCCACCCGATCACTCCGGGATACGGTACTTTTTGGTTTCCAAAAAGTCTAAAAGTCTTACCCAACAAGGTTTTTAGATTTATTGAGCAAGCCCTAATTAGCCTTCTCTATTCTTTTGCAAATAATCGACTAATGCCCATAATCCTAGGCGATAACTTTCGGCCCCAAAACCGCTAATCTGTCCGATGGCTATATCGGCAATGTAGGAATGATGACGAAAAGACTCGCGTTTGTAAATATTGCTTAAGTGTACTTCCACACAGGCCATTTTTGTGCCTAATAGTGCGTCGCGGATGGCGATACTGGTGTGAGTATAAGCTCCCGCATTAATCAAAATACCGTCCTGCTGACCCCATGCTTGCTGAATCCAGTCCACTAATTGCCCTTCCTGATTGGACTGGTGTGCGGTTAAATTCACCCCTAAACGGGTAGCTTCTTCGTTTAAAAACCGGTTAATCGCCTCTAAATTGACGTTACCGTAGAGATTCGGCTCTCTTTTCCCCAATAGGTTTAAATTCGGCCCGTGCAGAACCAGAATGCTTAGTTTATTCACAAATGTCCTCCCTATCACCACGAGAATTAATCTTATCTCGATCAGGGACTATTGCCGATCAACAAAATTTTTGCCGCTACGGTAATCACCGCACCAATAGTAGCACTGAGCGCACCGACGATGATCGGCAGAATGAGACCTCGGAATCCCTGGAGGTCGGAAATAGCTTTAATCATCGGAAATTTTGGGTCTGAAACCCCGTCGTTCTACGACGGCTTTACTGTTAAATATTAGCACATTTACGAAATATATGCTAAAACGTGAGGTATGGAAAAAGCCTATTCGTTTCGATTTTACCCCACACCAGAACAAGAGTCGCTATTGCGGCGCACATTGGGCTGTGTAAGATTAGTTTACAATAAAGCTCTCCACGAACGAACACAAGCATGGTACGAAAGACAAGAAAGAGTAGGATATACTGAAACTTCTTCAATGTTGACCGAGTGGAAAAAGCAAGAAGAATTAGACTTTCTCAATGAGGTAAGCTGTGTACCCTTACAACAAGGGTTAAGACACCTACAAACAGCTTTTACCAATTTCTTTGCTGGTCGTACTAAGTATCCTAACTTTAAGAAAAAACATCAGGGAGGAAGTGCCGAATTTACCAAATCAGCCTTTAAATTTAAAGACAAACAAATCTATTTAGC
>NZ_JAPZRB010000114.1:0-40519 GCF_027531105.1 Microcystis sp. LE18-22.4A | reverse complement strand
AAACCGCCGACACCATCGGTCAAAGCATGGGGGCATCGCGGCTGGGGTTGTCTCTTTCATCGCTGCTCTTTCAACGTAAAGTGCTTACTCTTTAACGATTATACTCGATTTGATCTTTATTTGGCGTTTAAGTCCCATTAGTCTTGTAGTTCAATGCTCCAAAATATGTTTGTCTTTCTTTTTCATTTTTAATGGGTACTTCTACTCTACTTTCTGTTTCTCCCCATACATATCCAGTTAAGTCTCCATTCAGCAAGTGACATTCATCTAAAATAATACTATTATTTCCCCAGATTCGATTTCATCCTTGTTTTGAGCCAATACCTTCTGAATTTCTTTCTTCTTTTTTTCGACTAACTCTTGATCGAATTTTGGATTACTTTTTTGAGATTTTTGACCACTTATTTTCGCCAGCGAAAACAAATGATAATAACTTTGTTGGGATTTGTCAATAACACTATAATGTTGGCTGATATAATCGATTAATTCATCCATGTTCCAATAACTCTTTGCTTTCAACCACCCGATTACCTCATGGGTCTGGTCATCTGTTAAATATCCGATCGATCCTTTATATCCTATTCTAATTCCTTCGATTCCTTTTGTTTTAAATATATTTCGACCGTAATATATAAAAGATTGCTTGACACAGAGTATTTTGCTGATTTCTTCACAGGTTTTACCTTCGAGGGACATCTTTACTGAGAGCGCTCGTTTCATTTCTCTTGAATCTATTACACTTTTTATAAATAGTTCTAATTCAGCGATTTGTAGTTCCTTGCTTTGCTTCTCCAATCCTGTGTAATTCATTTTTTATTGGGTATAATTAAACATTATATTATCTTATCACTTTTTTGAAAATAATTTAGGATCGCTATAGCTTGTTTCGGGGCAGAAAACCATCAAAAACATGGCTACAGAGGGAATCGCTGACTCTAGAGATTAATGACACCATCTGTTACGCTAAGGTTAGCGATCACTATACAGCCAACTCTACGGAATCGCTCTACTCCAGATACAGTCAACGGTACAGCCATTTTCAAGGGGAAAATGTACCCAGTGGTCGCTTGTCAACTTTTTCTGAGAAGCCCCATGCAGTAAGGGTTTTGTTGATTTTTTAGTATTTCTGTATGGGTGAAGTCCAGCCATACCTCATTAGACTGAAAATCGCTATAGTATTTCCTTTAACAAATAGAGTAATCATGGGTATAATAAGAGCAATCTTAAAAAAGATGAAGGTATCCGATGGGTAATATTGTCGGGATAGATTTGGGTACGACAAATTCAGTAGCGGCATTTAAATTAGCGGGGGTGGAGGTAGTGACCGCCGCAGATAACTCGCCTCCGGAGAGAAAATTAACCCGATCGCTCGTCTCCCTAGCCGGAGAGGGGCTGATCGTGGGAGAGGAAGCCTACAGACAGATCAAGGCGACCCCAGAAAACGTGATCATGTCGATCAAGCGTTTGATGGGTAGGAGTTTTAGCGATACTATCGTTCAGGAGCAAATACCCCGTTTAAGCTATAAAGTCACTCGCTCGAGCCGGGGTACGGAGGATAGTCTATCGGTATGGTTAGGGGGCAAGGAATACGAACCGGAAGACATATCGGCCGAGATTTTAAAAAAAGTAGTAGCTAATGCCCAGAATTATCAAGGGGCTAACGGTCAGAAAAGCCGGATAAAGGAAGCTGTGATCACTATTCCCGCCTATTTTAACGATAAACAGCGTCACGCCACGCAGATGGCGGCAAAACGGGCTGGTATCATCGCCTGCGAGTTGCTCTCAGAACCGACCGCGGCGGCAATTTCCTACGGTTATAAACCGGATTCGGAGGAGGTAAAAACTATACTGGTGTACGATTTCGGTGGCGGTACTTTCGATTCTTGTTTGATCACCGCCGCAGGAAATCAATTTATAGAATCGGGGAAAGCTGGGGATCTCTGGTTAGGAGGAGATGATATAGATGCACAATTAATGCGATTTGTCAAGGAAAAAGTGGCACAAGAAGAAGCTCTAGAGGATGTGGACGCTCTGATCGCCGCGATGCCCCATTATCAAAGGGTAAGATTTTTAGGGGATTTCAAGAGTGCCGTAGAGAGGGCAAAGATAGATTTAAGTAGTGCTGAAAGTGCTGCCATCATCCCCGCAACCCCGTTGATCGATGAGATGGGTATGGCGATCACCATTTCCGTGACGATTAAGAGGAGTGAATTTGAAGAGATGATCCGGCCCCTAGTGGAGAAAACGATCGCCATCTGTCAAGAAGCGATCCGGTATTCCGACTATCCCGAAGATCTGATCGATGTGGTGTTATTAGTGGGGGGTTCCTCCCAGATTCCTTTCGTCCAACAGGAAGTTAAAAGAGTTTTCGGTTCCGAGAGGGTGGTAGTTCATCGACGGCCGATGTATGCAGTAGCGGAGGGAGCAGCGATCGTGGCTGCTGGTTTAACAGAGAAGGTAATGACCGTATCCCGTGATTACTGTATCCACTTGGCCGACAGCAGCCAATATCGGATCATCAAACAGGGGGATATATTACCCGTTAAAACCACCCACAGTTTTAAAACCGAAGTGGATGATCAGAGCCTGATCCATTTTAAATTTTATAGTCCGGATCGGGTGCGGGAAGAAAGTACCGGGGAGAAGTGCGACGAGAAAATTGGGGAAATGTGGTTAGCCCTCGATCGACCCTATCCAAAGGGTACAGAAATATTACTAGCCGTTTCCCTAGACGAACAGAATAATTCTCTATCGATGGTAGCAAGTTTAAAAAATGACCCCTCGATCAAAGTGAGTTCCGATTTTTCCCGCGGGGGTGAGGACGAGGCGATATCGCGACAGGTAGAAGAAAGTATCGAGGAGATGAACCGTAAGGAGTTATTAACCACGGTAGGGGCCGAATACGTCTATCAAATAGCTGGGGAAATAGTTCGGGCGGCCAATCAAATCCGCGGAGAGGATGGAAAATCGCGGCAAGATCGGGTCAAGGTAGCCAGGGAAAAATTACAGGAGTTAAAAACTTACACCTGCGAGGATAGTAGTCAGGGTAAAATCCTGATCTCCGAGTTCGAGTTCGTTTTAAAATACTGTCAAATTCTGGTTCCGGAAGAACAACAGGCACGCATCGAACAACTGATCGAAGATTTAAATAAAGCTATCAATAACGGTAATCTTTCGGCTATACAGCGATTAAATGAAACGGCAATACAGGAGAGGAAAAATTTATCCGAATTGTTGCTGCTGCTGCTATTGTGTCGTAGCGTCATCACCCGAACTGGAGTGGTAAATCAAGCCAGCGCGGATAGTATGGCGAGAAAATTCCTAGGGGTTATCACCGCTTTGGCAGCGGGGGATCGAGAAACGGCGGAACGAGAATTACAGCGATTATTACCGGAAGTTCGCCAGAATTGCGAGATCGAATTACCGACAGGCAATGTGGCCACTGGATTAACCCGATTTTAATTATGAGTAAAATTAATTGTCCCGTTTGTCAACGATCGAACGTGGAGGGGAATGTTTGCCCCAATTGCGAGACGGATTTATCCTCTCTACGTCTTTTAATGGAACTATCCCCCGTTGTCGATAATCCGACTGCAACTAACGGCCGCGGCTTATTACTGGGATTGGCTCTTTTGCTGTTAATTTCGGGGATTTTTCTGGGCGCTATCGCTTCTAATCTATTTCCCCGTTCCCTAATCCCTGTCAGCGAATCTAGTCCCGTTATCCCTCCTGTTGGGGAACTGATTGCGCCATCGAAGGAGGTGACTAGAACTGTCTGCGTGGATGGGTTTAACTATCGGGTTCGATCGGGTGATTCCCTATCTCGTATCGCTCAACGTTTTTACGGAGATGAGTCTCTATTATCTCCCATACTTGAGGGTAATCCTTTTTTGCTTGATCGGCTCGATTCTCTCGAGGTCGGTGAAAAGTTATTGATCCCCAACTCTGATAAATCCTGTTAATTTTACCCAGTACGAATATTATGTTAGTTTTCTTGGGCTATGCTATTGGATTTGTTTTAGCTTTTTTTCTCGCCATTAGTTTAACGGCTGTTTTTTTAGGGTTTCCTACTAATAAGGACAATAACTATTCCTCAAGACAATCAGAAATATTAACCGGCTTTGGTTGCGTACTTGTCATTATATTTATCCTCTTTGTCCTCAAAAATTGGCTGGCTTTAGATGAGAATTTTATCACTTATTTTTCTATCACTACATTTGTTTTGATTTTCTTGGTTTTTTATGGACGAATAGAAGGAATTAAAAAGGGCAGAGAACTGGCGAATAAGGCGATAAAATTACAAGCGGAAGATACGGGAAACCCTTTCGAGAAAGGAAAGTTATCGGAGGCGTTAAAATTCTACCAAGAGGCTAACAAATTAATTAATGATCCTAAGTTAAGATCTTTAGAGAAAAATCTTGAACAAGAATTAGAAAAAAGAAAAAAATTTCTGGATTTTTTTAAACAGGGCAAGGAGTTGGGAAATCGGAGATATTTTAAGAAGGCTTTAGGGGTACTGGAAAGCGCACAGGCTCTTTATTCCCATCACCGAATCCGTTTAGAAATCCAGCAATGTCAATTACAGGTAGAGCCAGAAAATATCTGTCAAGTAAGACTTAAAAAAGCCCAGGAATTAGCCCGACAGGGACAACTAAAACAATCGAGAGAGTTAATAAATAAAGCCCTAGCAGATTTCCAGCGACTGGACGTTAAAAACCTATTAACTAAGGTAGAACAGATAACGATCGGCTTCAATTATTTTGAACAGGGAGTGGCTGCCGAAAAAAACGGCGATCTAAACAAGGCGATAGATAACTATCGAAAAGCCCTACTCATGACACCCGAATTAATCGATATAAACCGGCGATTAGGCATGACGAATATTAAAGCGGGGAACTATCGGGAGGGAATAGAACAATTAGAGGGAATCGAAGATAGGGAATCGATCTACTTCCGGGGTTACGGTTATGCGAGATTAAAGGAATGGAGGAAAGCGCGTCGGGAATGGAAAAAGATCGATCGACCGGAAATTAAAGAACAGATAGAGCTGCTCACCCGATATAGCCAAAGGGAAAAATTAACTCTACAGCAGGAAATACAAGAACTAATTCAAGAAGAAAACCTAGAATTAGCCCGCTCGAAAAGTGAGGTGTTTTTAGAGAAATTCGGCGATGACCCTCAAGTTAGCCAGAACTTAAGCAATCATATCGTCTCCCGGATAGCCCATCAACTCTGGATGTCTCAGGATCGAGAAAAAATCCTTATCAACGCCGAGAGGGAATGGGAAAGAAAACGCAATCTGGAATCATTGCACAATTTGGCAATCGCCCTTTATTATCGATCGGTAGAAAATCCCGCTACCCTAGAGAAATTAATACCCGTCTGGTTATCCGCTACGGCGAATTTAAATCTCAACACCAGTATCAGGAATATGGTTTGGAAAGTTATCGATGACGGTGATATACGGGACTTAGAGGCACAATTAACCCGAATACTTGAGGAGCTGATCGATCGAACCAAAGAAGACCTAAATTACTACCTGCAACTTCGCGATCTTTACCGTCGCGATACTGTCGCCCTAGGGTTATTACGGGATAATCCTGTAGAGGGAATCCATATCGAAGGGTTAACCATCCTACCTGGGTTGTATCGGACTCACCCTGATAGAAATACTGTTAAACTGCCCGATCAATTCTGGGCGACTCTCTATACCCGTTGGGGGGAATCGGTGGCTGCCTGTTTGCAGGGGGATCGGGTTCGCGGAGTCGCGTTAAAACCCCTAACCTGCCAATCTAATCTCGAACAGATAGCTAATACTTTTGTATCATTCCATCAAGGTTGTCATTATCTACAACAGAAACAGTGGCAAAAAGCCGAGAATCCTTTAAAAGAGGCGAAACCAGCCCTTAAAAATCACCCAGAATGGATTGAGGAGATCGATCGACTTTACCTAGAATTACAGGAGGAGATTGAGGGTTTCGAGAATCTATTAAGGATGAATAGAAATTGGTACGAGTTAGTACAAACTACTAACTCGAAAATGTATTACGTCCGAGATAAAGCCTTGGAAATAGTCAGGAGATTGGATGAGCAAAAGATAGACGATTCCAAAGCTTTAAGCGAACTGGAGAAATTAAAACAGATAGATTACAATAATGCCATACTAAACGAATTCATCGAGGAGATTATTTTTAGAAAAGACGTAAGGGAAGTAGGGCGATTGATGGAGCGCAATCAATTTTCTGAGGCGATCAAAAAGGCGAAACGATCGAGATCACAAAAACTCCGTCACCTTACCGCCCAATTCTGTCTCGATCTTTTAAGAGAAAATTATCAAAAATTACCCCAAGAATTACTAATAGAACTTGTTAGATCGGCTTACGAATTATGCCCAGATGCTCCAGAGTTTCGAGAAGTCTATAAACTATTTCATATTATTTAATGGGAGTTAGATTAATGTACGATAATTTAGATAGTAATCCTTACGATATTCTAGAAATTTCCCCCGCCGCTTCCACTGCCGAAATCACTAAAGCTTTCGGTCTAGCTATGAAACGCCGTAGGTATTCTATGGATAGCATAGCTAAAGCGCGTAAGATATTAATGAATCCTCAAGATAGGATAGTTGCGGATTATTTACGTCCTCATCTCCCTCTGGTTCAACGCTTGAAAACCATGTCTTTCTCGGAATTGTCTGAACCTTTACCATCTTTAGAAATCTTAAATACCATGGATGATATTAATAATTACGATCAAGAACAACTTAAAAAAGTTGCTGGCGAACTGGCTTCATCGATACTCAAAGACCTTAATTTTTTGGAGGAATAAGGATGAATAATTACAAAATTAGCGAAGAAGATAGAAACAAATTATTAAGCCTAATTATAAATTTAACCAAAGAGGAGGCAAGTTTAAAACAAGCTTTACGGCAGCAAGGAGAGAACAATCGCTCGGAAAAAGAACAGATTTTTTTAGAACTATTAGAGGTATTTGATACCCTCGAATCGTTATTAAATTATTTAGAATATCGACACGAACCAGATGATCGAGTCGGGAAAAGATTACCGAAATCTTTAAAAAGTGTACAGACAAAATTATTAAGTATTCTAGAAAAACGTCAGGTGCTGAAAATAGAACTATCCGCTGATCAGCCAGATTTTACTATCTGTCAGGTGGTCGCTCGAGAAATACGCCCCGATTTGGAAGAACAGACGATCACAAAAATAGTCAGGCAGGGATTTACAATCGAGGATAAATTACTCAGACCGATGGAGGTTATTACATCTAAACAAGAATAGATAACCCCTTGCCACTTCCCACTCCCAACCCTGGCGCTCCCGTCCACCTATTTTCTGAGAATTCTAGAGGTGCTTGTAAAGATTTGTTACAAGGAGACGAGGAAAAATCTGAGGGCAGGGAGACAAGAAAGGATTATCGACGGGGATCAAGGATTTCATCGGGAAATTAGATTGGGGATCAAGAAAAACTGATTGTAAAGTTTTCGATACCTCTCGCCGATTCTTGTAATAGTTCGATACACATAACATAGATGATCAGCGATGATTGTAAATTTATATTGCGAATAGCTCATCTTCTTCGGTGTTTTCCCTATACTGGTTTTCATCAACTTTGAGCCGACGTGCAGAAAAGTTAGACCACCAAGTTTGTAAGAGGTCAGGAAGATGCAATTAACCGCAAGAAATAACTGGGGCCACGTTTCTTTAGCAATGCTAAAAAGCTTTCTTCTCTGGAGTTTCGTCCTCACTGTCTGTTTATTAGTAGTGGGATTTCCTTTAGTAGTATTAATGATGACAGTGGGAGCATTGTCGGCGATTATCTTACAGTCAGTTTTACCGATTAGTTCCGTGCTTTTAGTTGCGGGAATGATTATTGGTATTAATATTTTGGCTATCCTAATTAGTGCCGCTTTATTAACAGCAAAAGGTGTTCATCCCCATGAAGTTAGCTGGCTGCACTGGTTACACGGTGAGGTAAAAACCTCTCATCAAGCTGTTTATGCTTCTTGTCCCCTAACTTGCGGGGTAGTTCATTAAATCTGATTTTCTTACAGTGGAATTACTTACCTTTTTTCTATTTAGATTTATTTAAGTTTTCAACTGCTTTATCGGTTGACTATACAGATTCCAAGCTAGTGGAACCCGGTTTTACCGGGTTTTTTCATCGTTATTGAGCTAAAGCAGTTATCTGAATGGTGAGGTACGAAGTTTTCGTTTTGGGGAGTCGGTCGCCGGTCGTCGATATCAAATTATGAGAAAGGCTGTAACTGAATATTAGAAGATAGGGAAATAAAAGCTTTTTTGCTGTGATCGGTAAACAGTGATCAGTTAACTGAAAACTCACATCTGATAACTGATAACTGATCACTGATAACTGATAACTAACCGGTATAATGGGCGAGAAAACCGGAAAAAATCGATGTCTAGCCTTCCAGAAACCGACAATCCCAGTTACAAGGCCATCTTAGCCGCATTAAACCATTTAATCAGCGTTGTTGCCCGTTTACGAGACCCAGAAAGCGGCTGTCCTTGGGATTTAGTCCAAACCCCGGAAACCCTAATTCCCTACGTTATCGAAGAAGCTTATGAGGTGGTAGCGGCGATTAAAAGTGGTGATAAAACTGCCATTGCCGAGGAATTAGGCGATTTACTGCTACAGGTGGTTTTACAAGCCCAAATTGCCAGTGATGAGGGTAATTTTAGCCTAGAAGAAGTAGCTAGAGGCATCACTGATAAATTAATTCGTCGTCATCCCCACGTTTTTGGGGAGCTATCCCTAGAAAATCCCGAACAGGTGCGTCAAAATTGGGAGAAAATCAAAGCTGAGGAAAAAAATGACCCGACTATTAGCGGCAAATTAACCCGTTATGCCCAAACTTTACCACCCTTGATGGGGGCGATGAAAATTTCTCGGCAAGCGGCGCGAGTCGGTTTTGAGTGGGAAAATATCGCAGGAGTCTGGGAAAAATTTGGCGAAGAGTTAGCAGAATGGCAAGAGTCCCTAGAATCGGGCGATAAAGAGCATCAACAGGCAGAATTAGGCGATTTACTCTTTACTATTGTCAATCTTGCTCGCTGGTATAATTTAGACCCCAGTATCGCTTTACAAGAGACTAATCTGCGTTTTATTCAACGTTTTTCCCTAGTGGAATCTGTGGCGGAAAAGCCTCTCCATGACTATACACTAGAGGAATTAACAGTTTTTTGGCAGCAAGCGAAAGCTAAGTTACATCAACCATCATCTGGGCAATAATGCAAGAGCAAGAAATTAATAAGGACAAATCTAAGAGTTTTTGGGCTTCTATTCGAGAAAATCTGCAAATTATCGCTATAGCTTTAGTTTTAGCCCTACTGATTCGCACTTTTGTGGCTGAACCTCGTTTTATCCCCTCCGATTCTATGTTACCCACTTTAGAACAGGGCGATCGCTTAGTGGTGGAAAAACTTTCCTACGATTTCCATCCCCCTCGACGGGGGGATATCGTCGTCTTTGAACCGCCGGCACAATTACAATTACAGGGATACCAAAAGGACCAAGCTTTTATTAAAAGAGTGATTGCCACAGCAGGGGATGTGATTGCTGTCAAGGAGGGCAAAATTTACCTGAATAATCAACCCTTGTCAGAGGATTATATTCTCGAATCCCCTCAATATAATTTAATGCCTTTGCTTGTGCCGCAAAATAATTTATTTGTCATGGGAGATAATCGCAATAATAGCAATGACTCCCATATCTGGGGGTTTTTACCGGAAAATAACGTGATTGGTAGGGCGGTTTTTCGCTTTTTTCCTTTTAATCGTTTGGGGATTTTAGGGGGGAATAGCTAATCAGCAATTTTTAGTCTTGATGATGTTGAACAATTAAGACGGAACAGGGGGCATGATGGAGAACATAATTACTCACACTACCTAAGAATAACTCTCCTAGACCCGATCGCCCACGCCGACCGATGACAATTAAATCAATATTTTCCTCTCGCGCCACTTTACAGATAGTTTTGGCGGCATGACCGTAAATTTGCCGGTATTCTCCCTTGACACCCATTTCTTCCGCCTGATTAGCTCTTTTTTGCAACATGGCCACCCCTTTCTGCTCGAATTCTTCCCATTGTTGCCGCCAAAAATCGAGAGTGAGATCATTCCCCTGGGCGGGGTAAATATCGGCTAAATTGGGTGGAATCGGTAAAGGGCTATAATCTTCTTCAGGGGAAAGGACGTGCAGTAGTAGAAGGTTAGCTTCGTACTTACTGGCTAAGGATACAGCCTCCTTAAAAACACTGTCCCCCATCTCTGACAAATCTACTGCTATCAAGATTTTTTGATACATTTTTCAGCCTCTGCAACCATGCCTTATTTAACGGAATCCGACGCTATTAAGAATGCGATCGATCACTTTTCTCATTTTCCCATTCTTTGGTTAGATACGGAAGTAGCCGATTACAATAGCAAGACTCCCCGTTTGTCTCTGATTCAAATTCTGGCTGATTCCACGGACTTAACGGGGGAGCGGGTGACAATTTTGGATGTTCTTGATCGACCCGCTCTTACTAACTATTTTATCACTAAAATCATGCTGGTTGACCGGATAGAAAAGGTTTTTCACAATGCTAGTTATGATTGTAAATTTTTGGGCGGTAAAAGCCAAGTTAAAAAAATTACCTGTACCCTAGAGTTAGCTAAAAAGGTTCCCTACTATATTGCTCCTTTACCCAATTATCAACTGAAAACTGTGGTTGAATTAGGTTATACTTGATGTTGACGAGAAAGGCTGTAATAGCTAGAAAAAATTGCTTGCGGGGATAATCTAAATGACTGTAAAGATCGCTTATCTGGGGCCGGTGGGAACCTATTCAGAAACAGCCGCTTTAGCATTTGCTAATAGTTTACCACCCCAGCCTCGTCAATTAATACCCTATCCTAGCATTGCCTTGGCCCTGCGATCGGTTGTCCAAAATCAGGCCGATTTAGCAGTGGTCCCGGTGGAAAATTCCACCGAAGGAAGTGTGGTAATGACTCTTGATGCTTTATGGCAATTACCCGGGTTACAGATTCAACAAGAATTAGTTTTACCGATTTCCCATGCACTTCTATCTCCCAGACAATCGCTAACAGAAATTAAAACTGTTTATTCCCATCCCCAAGCTTTAGCCCAATGTCAAAAATGGCTAGAAAATAATTTACCTAACGTGCCGATTATTCCCACCAATTCTACCACAGAAGCTATTCAAATTCTCGATCGAGAGACTAATTCGGCCGCGATTGCTTCTCCCCGGGCAGCAAAACTCTATAATGTACCAATATTAATACAACCAATTAATGATTATCCCGATAATTGTACCCGTTTTTGGGTCATGGCTTTAACTTCCCATCGCCAAGGTGAGCGGATGTCCCTCGCTTTTCAAGTTTTAGATCAACCCGGCGCTTTAGTCAAACCTTTAGAAGTTTTTGCCAAACGTCAGCTTAATTTATCTCGGATCGAATCGCGACCAACTAAAATATCTTTAGGGGAATACATATTTTTTATTGATCTAGAAATTAATCCAGATCAACAGCATTTAATCGCGGCAACTTTAGAAGAATTAACCAATTATACCGATGCGATCAAGGTTTTTGGTGCTTATCAGGTGGTTAATTTGCCTGTAGAAAGTTTAGAGGAATTATAAACTAAATTCCTCATAAATTACAGAAATTAAATAGAGATATTTTAGCTTTTAAGAGAGGGAAGAATCGGCAAAGATGAGTTTTCCTCTGGGGTAGAATCAAGCTTTCTTTCCCCCACTAGAGGAAGAATAATTTCTACAGTTGTTCCTAAACCTTGACCTTGACTAGAGATAGTAATATCTCCCCCCATCATTTTCATCAAATTCTTAGAAATAGCTAATCCCAAACCCGTACCGCTAAATTTTCTAGTTGTGGAACCATCAATCATCACAAAAGGACGGAATAATTTTGATTGTTGCTGGGGGTCTATACCGATTCCTGTATCGATGATAGTAATAATAGCCTGTGTATTTTCTAGGCGAGTTATTAAAGAAATTGTGCCTGTATCAGTAAATTTAATTGAGTTAGAAATAACATTCAAAATTACCTGTTTAAATTTAGTGGTATCAGCATAGACTATAGGAATTTCTGGACAAAAAAGTAGATTGAATTTTAAGTGCTTACGTTGCAGCGATGCTGTTTGTAAATTAATAACTTCATTGATAATTTGGTGTAAATCTACTGGTTCAAGATTAACGGAAAGTTTGCCCGCTTCTATTTTAGCAATACTGAGAATATCATCAATAATTTCCAAAAGATGTACAGCTGCATTATCCGCTTGTTGCAGATATTCTTTTTCCTCCTGCTCACTATTACAAAATCCATCCATAACGCAACGAATTGAGCCAATAATACCATTGAGAGGGGTGCGTAATTCGTGGGAAGTATTCGCCAAAAATTGGTTTTTTAATTGATTAGCATTTTCCGCTTCTTGCCAACTCTTAACTATTTCCTCTCCCCAAAGGCGTAAACGTTCGAGCATTTCCTCTAAGGCCGAGGCTAACTGATTAATTTCTCGAATATTAAAGTTCTGTGGTGTAATATTTTGTGAAGGAATTTTCTGAATATTTAAGGCATAATCTCGCAGTTTTTCTAAAGGTCTAGCTAAATCCCTAGTGATCAGTATAATAGCTACTAAATAAGCTAATAATAAACCAGAAATCAGATAAAAAATTGCCTCCCAAATTTGTTGCAGAGGAGCCAGAGCTTGGGAGAGGGGACTAATGGCTAAAACTATCCATTTTTGGGATGATTCTCCCGTAACTGGACTGGGGAGGGAACTATAACCTGCGACTAACTCTTTGCCATATTTCTCGAAAGAAAATAAATGGAGAAATCTCTGTTGACCTCTAACAGCATTAATGATGATTAGATTGAGGCGTTCAGCATCAGCTTCTTGACTGATATGGCGACCAATGCGATCAAAATAGGGATGAGCGAGAATAATGCCATTTTCAGAAATAACCACGGGATAACCCGATAAAGAACCGGGTAAAACCTTCTCACGGTAAAGTAGAGAAGTTTGCAGAATCAGACTAGATTGTAATTGTCCTTGATTATCGTAGATGGGAACAGCAAAAACTAATTCTAATTGACGATTATTATTGGGAGATTTTGTTAAAAGTTGTCGAGGTAAACTTCTAACTAAAACATTCTCGATATTCCCAGCAGAGCTAGTCCGTTTTTCTGTCCATCTTTCCAGGGGCAAAACTTTGATAATTTCTGGTTCACAGGCTCGATTTAATAAAGGTTTCTTGGTCTTAATATCAATTAATTCCACACAGTTAATCTGATTAGGAAGCTGGGCCGTGAATTGTTGTAAAAAAGCTTCTTTTTCGGCTAAGGTTCCCTGTTTTAAAACCAGACTTTCGCCCGCAGTGATAAGATTGGCCTGCAAAAATTGAATTGATTGATCAATATTGTCTGCTTTTCTGATGGCACTTTCGGTGAGATTTTGACGGGCCGTTTCCAAAAAAGCCGATCGCGCCTTACGATAGGTGACATAAACTCCCATCAGTAGTACAGGAACACTAACCAAGAGTAAGCGAGAGAGCAGAATACGACGAAAGGAGGATTGACCGATAGGCATAGGCAGAAATTGGTTTGATTCTTGCTATCAAACTCCAGACTATACTAGCCTATTAACCAATCGGACCCGGTGATATTCCTCATCATTTGCCATGAATCGTCCTCACACCACCGTTATTTTAGCCATGAGTGCCGATGGTAAAATTGCCGACGCCTACCAGTCAGCGGCCAGATTTGCTTCTGTTACCGATAAAATGCGTCTAGAACAACATTTATCGCGCATGGATGCCGCTTTATTCGGTGCTAACACCCTGCGCGCTTATCACACCAGTCTTCCTATCCGTCATACCGATTTTCTCGCATACCGTCAACAACGGGGATTATCCCCGCAACCGATACAGATCGTTTGTTCTTATTCGGGCCAGCTTGATCCCCGGATGAAATTTTTTCAGCAGCCTTTCCCGCGCTGGTTAATCACGGCAGCGGAAAAAGTGGCGGCATGGGAAAATCGGGGTTTATTTGAGCTTGTCTTAGTCTGCGGTGATTGGAAGGCTATTTTTAGTCAATTTACCACCCTAGGTATTAAAAAGCTGGCGATTCTGGGAGGAGGTGAATTAATTGCCTCTCTTTTAGCTGAAGATTTAATCGATGAAATCTACCTAACCATTTGTCCGTTGCTGTTAGGAGGCAATAAAGCGGCAACTCCCCTGGGGGGAACTGGATTTATGGCTGATTCTGCCAGAAAATTACGACTTTTGAGCGTGGAAACCGTGCAAGAAGAAATTTTCCTACATTATTCCCTTGAACGAGATTCCCACAAATCTCAAAACTAGATTACCTTAAATAGGGTCTGCTGAAAAAGTTTGTTGGTGGGGGCAGGGTGTGGGGTGTAGGGTGTAGGGTGTAGGGTTTTACTGATTTTGAGGTACTCAGTTACCTAATTTTCAGGGAAAAAGTCCCGGAATTTTACCCCTAATCACTCCCAGTCCGGTACTTTTTGATTGACAAAAAGTCTAAAAGTCTTACCCAACAAGGGTTTTAGATTTATTCAGCAAACCTTAAATAAAAAGGTTGACTTATCTTGTCCCATGGTAGAACAGCTTAAACCACAATATTCTGTCGCTTGGATTGATAAAATGAGTGAGATTCCCCAACAAAAATGGGATGCTCTCGCTCAACCCCTAACTACTCCCTTTCTCGAGTGGGAATGGTTACATAATATCGAAACTTCCGGCAGCGCCACGGGACGCACGGGGTGGCAACCCACTCATCTAACAGTTTGGCGCGGTGCTGAGTTAATTGCCGCCGCTCCTTTGTATATTAAAAGTCATAGTTACGGTGAATTTGTCTTTGACCATCAATGGGCGGATCTTTCCCATCGTTTAGGGATTAGATACTATCCGAAACTGTTAGGAATGACCCCTTTTACTCCGGCGGTGGGTTATCGTTTTTTAATTGCTCCGGGGGAAAATGAACTGGAGATTACTGCTTTAATGATAGCGGCGATCGATCATTTTTGTGACCAAAATCATCTGTCGGGTTGTCATTTTCTTTTTGTGGATCCCCAATGGCGAATTTTAATGGAAAATTTTGGCTTTACTCCCTGGTTACATCATAGTTATATTTGGAATAACAAAGGTTTTCACAATTTTGAAGATTATCTGACGGTTTTTAATGCTAATCAACGCCGCAATATTAAACGGGAACGGAAAGCGGTGACTAATGCGGGGTTAATTATTAAAACTCTGGCCGCCGAAGAAATTCCCCATCATTTATTCCCGTTAATTTATCGGTTTTATAGCAGTACCTGTGATAAATTTTACTGGGGAAGTAAATATCTGACACAGAAATTTTTTGAACAATTATATCCGAATTATCGTCAGCGAGTGGTTTTGATTACTGCCTACCAAAATGAAAAGGATACTAAACCGGTGGGTTTATCTTTTTGTATTCGCAAAGATACTAATCTTTATGGTCGTTACTGGGGCAGTTTTCAAGAGTACGACTGTTTACATTTTGAAGCTTGTTACTATCAACCGATCGATTGGGCAATTAGTCAAGGTATTACCATGTTTGACCCCGGTGCGGGAGGACAACATAAAAAAAGACGGGGTTTTCCTGCCACTGCTAATCACAGTTTACACCGTTTTTATCATGGCAAAATGACTCAAATTCTCCGTAATTATATCCATGAATTTAATCAAATGGAACAGGAAGAAATTGAGGCAATCAATCAAGATTTACCCTTTTCTAAGAGAGAAATTGAGTTGAACGAGTAATTTAGATAGGGTTTGTCCTTGGGTGCAATCAACTATGAATACGAGGTTCCGGGTGCAGAGTAGTGAGAATTTCACTTTCGATCGCCGCTAGGGTTTCTAAACGTTGCTCGATCACTGTCCGTTCAAAATAATCCGCTGCTAATAGCCAATAAATACCATAATGACGCGCTTCGGAAGCCATTAAACCGCGATAAAATTTGCCTAAATCGGGATCAGGACAATATTCTCCCAATAAACCTAATCTTTCGTGGGAACGCGCCTCGATTAAAGCTGATATTAACAGCGAATCCAAAAGGCGATCGGGTTCTTGGTGACGAATCTGGGCCTTTAATTTAGCACCATAGGGGGGAGAATTCAAGGGAGCGAGGGGAATTCCCCATTTATCTAACCATTGATTGACCTGTTCAAAATGTTCTAATTCCTCTTGGGCGATCGCCGTTAATTTCCGCACGAGGGAAGCGTAGGAAGGATAACGAAACATGAGATTTAAGGCCACTCCTGCCGCTTTTCGCTCACAATGGGAATGATCGAGCAGAATAATCTCTAAATTATTAATTGCCTGTTCTATCCAATCCTCAGAGGTGGCACTGACTAATAAATTAATCTTTCCCATCGTCGCTGATTCCAATTTGCTGCCTCTTTCACCCTAACCCAAAAAGTCGAACAACACCAGTCAAAAACTAAGGACACGGCTTCTGTGATAGCCTAGATGATTGGTGAAGCATAAACACGGCCAATCAATCAGATGGATTTTTTACTGGAAGTCGGTACAGAAGAACTACCCGCAGATTTTGTCGATAGCGCGATCGCACAATGGCGGGAAAGAGTTAGCAAGAGTTTAGAGACGGAATCTCTGGACGCGACTGCTATTCAAGTTTACGCAACCCCGCGCCGTTTGGCCGTGTTAATCACAGGATTACCGAGGGAGCAAGAAGCTCGCAGCGAGGAGATAAAAGGACCGCCAGTTAGTGCCGCCTACAAAAATGGCAAAATTACCGCTGCTGGTGAGGGTTTTGCTCGAAAACAGGGAGTTAGCACCGCTGCTTTCTCAATTCGTGCCACAGACAAAGGAGAATTTGTCTATATTGAAAAAACGATTCCGGGTCGTCAAACAGCCGAGATTTTAACTGAATTAATTCCCCAATGGATTACCCGTTTGGAAGGAAGACGTTTTATGCGTTGGGGAGATGGAGACTTAAGATTTCCCCGGCCAATTCGTTGGTTATTAACTTTAGTGGATGGGGAAGTTTTGCCCCTAGAATTAATTAATGGCTCTACCACTTTAACCAGCGATCGATTAACGTTTGGTCATCGCATTCTACACCCGCAATCCCTAGCTATTAGTCATCCCCAGGCATATTTAACCAGTTTGCGCTCGATTTTTGTGGAAGCGGATCCGCAAGTGCGTCAACAGATAATTACCGCTCAGATTACCACCCTGGCCAAAAAACTCAAGGGAGTGGCAGAAATTCCCGCAGATTTATTAGCAGAAGTGACTAACTTAGTCGAATATCCCACGGCAATTGTCGGTAAATTTGACGATGAATTTCTGGAATTACCCCCGGAAGTAATTATTACCGTGATGGTGACACATCAGCGTTATTTCCCGGTGAAAACTCCCCAGGGTTTGTCACCCTATTTCATCACTATTTCCAATGGCGATCCCCAGAAATCTGAGATTATCTCCGCGGGAAATGAAAGGGTTATCCGCGCGCGGTTAGCTGATGCCAGATTTTTCTATACTGCCGATTGTGATGAACCCTTAGATAGTTTTCTTCCCCAACTGGAAACCGTCACTTTCCAAGAAGAATTGGGAACCATGCGCGATAAAGTCGATCGGATTATGGAAATTGCCCAGATGATCGTCGAACAGTTAAATCTCGATGAACAAAGTCGCAGTGATATAGAGTCCACTGCCATGCTTTGTAAAGCGGATTTAGTTACCCAAATGGTTTACGAATTTCCCGAATTACAGGGAGTAATGGCCGAAAAATATGCTTTAATTAGTGGTGAATCGGCTGTAGTTGCCCGGGGCATTTTTGAACATTATCTGCCTCGCAATGCCGGGGATATACTCCCGGAAACAATAACCGGTCAAGTGGTGGGAATTGCTGATCGCTTGGATACTTTAGTCGGTATTTTTGGACTGGGAATGCTGCCCACTGGTTCCTCAGATCCCTTCGCTCTCCGTCGGGCTGCCAATGCAATAATTAGTATTATCTGGTCAGCCGATTTTAATATCAATCTTTTGGCATTAATTGAGCAAATAGCTCAGGATTTTGTCACCAGTCATCCCGATAAACCCAACCCAGTCAATCTGATTAAAGATTTCTTGTTACAACGTCTGCAAACTCTCTTAATTGATGATTTGAGGATAGATTACGATCTCGTTAATGCAGTTTTAGGGGAAAACGATCCAGAGTATAAGTCTCGCGCTTTAGAAAATTTATTAGATACCCGTGAACGCGCTCGCTTTTTATCCCAAATTCGTCAGGATGGTCAGTTAGCCAACATCTATGAAACCGTCAATCGCTCGACCCGTTTAGCACAAAAAGGAGATTTAGATACAACTACCCTAGAAACCAAGGGAATCATCAATACGGAGTTATTTGAACAATCCTCCGAACCAGCATTTTATGACGCTTTAATTGCCCTAATTCCCGAAACTATCAGCGCAAGAGAGCAAAGAGATTATCAGCGTCTCGTCACTGCTTTAACAGCAATTTCTCCCCTGGTGGCTGACTTTTTTGATGGCGAAAATAGTGTGTTAGTCATGGCAGAAAAAGAATCTGTCCGTCGCAATCGTTTAAATCTGTTGGGTTTACTGCGAAATCACGCCCGAGTCCTAGCAGATTTTGGGGCAATTGTCAAGGGATAATTCAGTTATCAGTTATCAGTTATCAGTTATCAGATTTGAGTTTTCAGTGGACAGTGGTAATCAGTGAGCAGTTGTCAATAGACTACCTTTATTGATTCTCCCCATCACCCCATCACCCCATTTCCCCATCACCCCACACCCCACACCCCACACCCTACACCCTACACCCCACACCCCACACCCCACACCCTACTTCCCCACACCCTACTTCCCCATCACCCCACACCCCACTTCCCCACTTCCCCATCCCCCCACACCCCATCTCCCCATCCCCCCACACCCCACACCCCACACCTCCACTGATTAATGCACAATGTTCACTGAAATGGCCGATTCTGAACTACAGCAACAAGTCCAAAGATTACATCGACTGACGGTATGGGGTCGTTGGTTATTCGTGTTGGGTTGTTGGTTAGGGATTGGTTCGGCGAGTTTATGGGTTTTATGGGATGATATAGCCTTAATGCGGCAATATTTTACTTGGACAGCCCTTAGATACGCTTTAGCTTTCAATTACTGGCCTTCTATCGGTCTAGCCTTTTGTTTTGCCATTACAGGAGCAGTGTTAGTCTGGCAAAGTCGCAACATTATTTTAGGACTTTCCCCCAGAGAAAAACTGCGCTTAGAGCAACGGGTGCAGAAAATTCGGGCCGAAGGGTCGCGTCATCCCCTCTGGCGCTGGATCTTAAAAAGCAGGGAAAAAGACTTACAATGATAAAGCTTTGCTGAAAGCTGACGGCTAGAATCCCCACTAGATATAATTCTTTACTCAAAAACTCTTGACTTTTGAATCCACCTATGACCGTGACTCCCCAAGCTCCTCCGAAAACTCGCCGCGTGGTTTTTCCCTTCACCGCTATTGTCGGCCAGGAAGAAATGAAATTATCCCTAATGCTCAACGTCATCGACCCCAAAATTGGCGGGGTGATGATTATGGGAGATCGAGGTACGGGAAAATCGACCACAATTAGGGCTTTAGCCGACCTTTTACCGGAGATTGACGTAGTTGCTAACGATCCCTTTAATTCTGACCCCAATGATCCCGATTTAATGAGCGATGAGGTGCGGCAAAAGGTAGACGAGGCCATCCCCTTGACCATTGCCAAGAAAAAAGTCGCTATGGTAGATTTGCCCCTCGGTGCGACGGAGGATCGGGTCTGTGGCACAATTGACATCGAAAAGGCCCTGTCAGAAGGGGTAAAAGCTTTTGAACCAGGTTTGCTGGCCAAAGCTAACCGCGGCATTCTCTATGTGGATGAAGTCAATTTACTTGACGATCACCTCGTCGATGTGCTATTAGATTCGGCCGCTAGTGGTTGGAATACGGTGGAACGGGAAGGAATTTCCATCCGTCACCCGGCCCGGTTTGTTTTGGTGGGATCGGGCAACCCAGAAGAGGGAGAATTGCGCCCACAACTGCTCGATCGCTTTGGAATGCACGCCGAGATTCACACCGTCAAAGAACCACCTCTACGGGTCAAAATCGTGGAACAGCGTGCGGAATTTGATGGCAATCCCCTCTCGTTTTTAGAGAAATACAACTTAGAACAGGAAGAACTGCAAAGAAAGCTAGTGGAGGCCCAAAATCTTTTGCCTTCTGTGGAGCTTGATTATGATCTGCGGGTGAAAATTTCCGAGGTTTGTTCCGAGTTGGACGTGGATGGATTGCGCGGCGATATCGTTACCAATCGCGCCGCTAAAGCTCTGGCAGCTTTGGAAGGACGGACAACTGTGACGGTAGATGATATCCGTCGGGTAATTGTTCTTTGTTTACGTCACCGTTTGCGGAAAGATCCGCTAGAATCGATCGATTCTGGTTATAAAGTCTTGAAAGCTTTTAATCGCGTCTTTGGATTAGAAGAAAATTCCTAAATCTAATTCACCCTCTCTGCGAAGAGAGGGTTTTTGACTGGATTTAGAGATGAAGGCCAAAAAGGGCTAGATGTGGCCAAATAAGCTAGAATTTTATCGATCGCTGTTATTCTCTGGGGGAATGTCCATGTGGGTTGAAAGTATAAAACTCGAAAACATTAAATGCTTCCAGAATCAAGAGATTAAATTTATTAGTAATCCCAAGAATCAACGTCGTTGGCGCGCTAAACCTTATCATTGGATCACTTTATTGGGAGAAAATGGAGTAGGAAAAAGCACGATTTTACAGGCTTTGGCTTTACTGCTCGCGGGACCAGAAGCAGCCAAAGAATTATTACCACGTCCGACTGGTTGGATATGTAATCCCAAGACACCGGGTAAATTAACCGCAGTGCTTCATCAAGAAGATGGGGATGCGGGAAAATTTGGTACGGATAAAACTCGAAAAACTTTTGCTTATTCCTATTTTGTTACAGGCAAGGAAAGGTTAGAATTAGGAGGCAGTAAGGACAAACAAACTTATACAGAACCAGCATTAATCGAAGAAAATACTAAAATTTTAAGTTGGTTGCGAGCCAATGCTTTTGCCTCCGATAATCATGGTTGGTTTGCCGTCGGTTATGGAGCTTTCCGTCGTTTGACACGAGTGAGTCAAGTGATCATTCCTAGTCTTGAACCTCCGAAACGCTCTAGCAACTTTTTCAGCCAATTTAATGAGGATACATCTTTAAGTTCTTTTGAGAGATGGATGGTGTATTTAGATTATCGAATAGCCAAAAATCCCACAGATATTCAAGCCAAACAAATGAAAAAAATCGGCGAAGAAGCAATTACTAAACTGTTACCCGGTAATGTAGAAATTGCTGAAGTAACTGCCGATGGCTTGATTCAGTTTCTAGTTAACGGTCAAAAAGTTCCAACCATTAGTTTATCCGATGGTTTTCGGAGTATGATTGCTTTAGCCGGAGATTTAATTTGGCGATTATTACAATCCTTCCCCGATCTAGATAACCCCACAGAGGCTTCTGGAGTCGTCTTAATCGATGAGTTAGATATTCATTTACATCCTTCTTGGCAAAGGGAAATTGCTGGATGGTTACAGGAAGTTTTTCCCAAGCTTCAATTCTTTGTCGCTACTCATAGTCCTTTAATCGCTGCCGGTGCGGGGCCAAATTCTTTAACCCTACGAATCGATCTGGTAGCGGGTGAATTAGAGATTGTAGAAATTCATTATAAAGAATTAGCGGCTAATGTTGATCGTACTTTAACAAGTTCTGCTTTTGGTCTGAAATCAACCTATCCCACTGATACAGAAAATAAAATTAAGCGTTACCACCAACTAAATCGTAAAAAGAAAAATCTGGCGGCAGCAGAAAAGCAAGAATATGAACAACTGTCATTATTTGTTCAAGACGTTAAACCCTTTGGCGAAATTAGTCAACCTAATAGTTTAGAATCCCGAATTGATGCCTTACTAGAGGAGCGTTTATCTTGATTCCTGTCACCAGAATATCAGAGCCACCCGTATTAGCTAAAAATGCCGCTCGTTGGCTAGAGGCTTTAGAATCAATAAAATCAAACAACAAGGCAACTAAAGCTCAAATTAACCAAGCACAAAATAAATACAGTCATCCGCAAGTTAAAGACGCATTAGTTAAAATGTTTAATGGGAAATGCGCTTACTGTGAAAGTAAGATTACAGTGGTAACTTACGGAGCGATCGAACATTTTTATCCAAAAAGCCAGTATCCTGATCTGACTTTTACTTGGGAGAATTTACTGCTTTCTTGTGATAAATGTAATGATGCCAATCACAAAGGCACAAATTTTCCTCTCGATGATATCACGGGGAATCCTCTGTTAATAGACCCCACGGATGGAGTAACCGATCCGAATACACATCTTGAATTTGTTTGGGATGAAATGGCAAAATTGGCCAGTGTTTATGGTCGGGATCGACGTGGTCAAATTGTTGAAGATTTGTTCGATCTCAATGGTATGCGTGGACGAAAAGAATTAATTAACTATCGTAGTCAATATATTAAAAGATTGTTAGCATTATTACGTTTAGCAAAACAAGGAGACTCGGAGGTTTTATCTTTACTGCAAGAAGCTTGTCAACCGGGAGCGGAATATTATGCTTTTGCTAGTATTTATATCCTGCCTCATTTGCCTCCCTAAAATCAGGGGTAATTATTATCTACAGTCTGAAAAACAAAATTTATCGCTTATTATTCTCACCTTACTTGCTATTTATGTCTCGTCCTGTTGTTTATTTTGCCGTTACTAATCATGGTTTTGGCCATGCCGTCCGTAGTGCTTCGGTGGTAGCTAATATTATTGAACTTAATCCCGAAATTTTGCCGATATTAGTCACCACGGCCCCGCGCTGGTTATTAGATTCCTATATATCCGGAGAATATATTCAAAGACCCCGAGGGTTTGATGTGGGGGTAATCCAATCGGATAGTTTAACGATGGATAAATTAGCTACTAAAGAAAAATTAGAACAAATAATTGCTCAATCAAGGGCAATTATTGCCAGTGAAGTTAATTTTATTAAAACTAATCGTGTGGGTTTAGTTGTAGCCGATTTACCGCCTTTAGCGGCACTAATTGCCAAAAGTGCGGGGCTTCCTTGTTGGATGATTGGTAACTTTGGCTGGGATTTTATCTATCGTGATTGGGGTGAAGAATTTGCCAGTATTAGTGATTGGATTAGTCGTTGTTATAATCAATGCGATCGCTTGTTTAAACTGCCTTTAGCAGAAGCAATGACAGGATTTCCCCATGTTACAGAAGCAAATTTAACCGGGGGGACACCCCGCTACAGTGAAGAAGAATTGCGACAGGAATTTAAGCTAAATGCCCCTAAAGAAAAAACTATTTTATTGAGTTTTGGGGGGTTAGGATTAGAAGCAATTCCATATAATAACCTCGCCAGTTTTCCCGATTGGCAATTTATCACTTTTGAAAAAAACGCGCCCGAATTGCCCAATTTAATCCGCCTACAGGATAAACCAGAGCGGAGCTATCGTCCCGTGGATTTTATGCCCCTGTGCGATCGAATTATTTCCAAACCGGGATATAGTACCTTTGCCGAGGCTTTAAAATTAGAGGTGCCGATTGTTTCCCTAATGCGAGAAGGTTTCGCCGAATCAGCGATTTTATTGGCTGGAATCCAAGATTATAGTTATCATCAAATTATTAGCAGTGAAGAATTTTTTCAAGGTAATTGGGACTTTTTACGCCAAGCTCCCCAACCGCCCAGATTAAAGGTTAAACTGGCTAAAGATGGTGCAGAATCGATAGCGAGAGCCATCGTAGAATACTTTGAGAGGTAATAGTAATGATTAACTTAGCCAATTTAACCTCGGATGATTAGCGGTGAATTTAGTTATCGGTCAGCCGTCCCTAGTTTATTGAACAAAGTCCTAGAAATCAGCCAAATTACCGCCCTATTTTTTGACAATCACATTCGGGATAATCAGGGCAGTATCAGCCTCGAAATCGTCAAAAACACCGATAACCATCCGGAGAAAGTTGACGGCGAACCGGAGCCGAGAACTAGGGAGACAGAAACAAGATCGGGCAGAAAGCCGATACTTGTTACAATAGTTTACAAATCACCCTGCCCCGTCACCGAACTATGTCCGAACAGATGATCTCCCCGGAGACGCAAACCCCAGAAGCGATTACTGTTGAAGTGCAGCCCGTCCATATTCCCGAAGAGCATCGGGAAGATATCGGCCCGATGGATGACAACGTAGCCGAAAGTTGGCGCTACAACCCCCAAGTTATTAACGACTATTACCGTCGGCGACCTCTAGACGTTTTGGGGAGATTAATCGAAATTGCCCTGCCGGTTTTATCTTTTGTCATCGGTATCTGGTGGGATAAACTGCGGGGAAAATCGCCGAAAAATGAAATTAGACGGGCCGTACAATTACGGGAAATGTTGACCAAATTGGGACCCACCTATATTAAAATCGGTCAAGCTCTCTCTACCCGGCCTGATTTAGTACCGCCTTTATATTTAGAAGAATTAACCACTCTCCAGGATCAAATCCCCTCTTTTCCTAATGAAATTGCCTATCGTTTTATCGAAGAAGAATTAGGTTATTCTCCCGAGGAAATTTACGCAGAATTATCCCCCAATCCCATAGCGGCCGCTTCCCTAGGACAAGTTTACAAAGGTAAATTAAAAACCGGAGAGAGAGTCGCCGTTAAAGTACAGCGTCCCGATTTGATTCGCTGTATAACTTTAGATGTGTATATCATGCGTAGTTTGGCGACTTGGGTGAAAGGTAATATTAAAAGACTTCGCTCCGATTTAGTGGCAATTACCGACGAATTAGCCAGTCGCATTTTTGAAGAAATTAATTATCTTCACGAGGGACAAAATGCCGAAAAATTCGCTCAACTTTATGGTCACATTGCCGAAATTTACATCCCCAAAATCTACTGGAAATATACCGGGAGACGGGTTTTAACCATGGAGTGGGTGGACGGCACAAAATTAACTAATATCAAAGAAATTCAAGCCCAGGGTATTGATGCCACCCACTTAGTTAATGTGGGGGTGCAGTGTTCTTTGCGTCAATTACTTGAACACGGATTTTTCCATGCGGATCCCCATCCGGGTAATTTATTAGCGACTCCCGACGGTAAATTAGCTTATCTTGATTTCGGCATGATGAGCAATATTGAACCCTATCAACGCTACGGTTTAATCGAAGCGGTGGTGCATTTAGTCAACCGGGATTTTGAGTCTTTGGCCAAGGATTACGTTAAGTTAGACTTCCTGTCACCAACTACCAATTTAGAGCCAATTGTTCCCGCTTTTTCGGAAGTTTTCGGTAATGCTTTGGGGGCGAGTGTGGCAGAATTAAACTTTAAAAGTATCACCGATAAAATGTCGGCGATGATGTATGAGTTTCCCTTTCGAGTTCCTGCCTATTATGCCCTGATTATTCGCTCGATGGTGACTTTAGAGGGAATAGCAATTGGCATCGATCCTAATTTTAAGGTACTGAGTAAAGCCTATCCTTACATTGCTAAACGTCTGCTCACCGATCCTTCCACGGAGTTGCGAGATTCCCTGCGGGATTTATTGTTTAAAGACGGTACTTTTCGCTGGAATCGTTTAGAAAATCTCTTGCGTAATGCTAAAGATTCTAATGATTTTAACTTCGAGAAAGTCACCGATCAAGCGTTAGATTTTCTCCTTTCAGATAGGGGTATATTTATCCGCGAAAAATTAGTGAATGAGTTAGTCAATGCTCTCGATAACTTCGGTCGTCGCACTTGGTTTAATCTCACGGTTAATTTCCGGCAACAGGTGGGTTTAGCGGTGCAAGAAACTCCCCCAGAATTATTAGGTGATGCTAAGAGTTTTGAGCATCTTCGCAACATCTTTAGTATTTTACAGGAAACGAAAGGATTCGATGCCATGGCTATGGTGCCAGTGATGACTAAACTAATCGCTAAACCAGAAACCCAACAGATGGGACAAAAAATTGCTGAAGGTTTACTGCAAAAATCCCTAGCGCGTTTAATTCGTTACTTAGTTCTCGAATTCGATAGACCAAATCATCGGCAAAATGGAGAATTACCGAAAGCTTTACCCGCTGCCGATTAACCTCTGTTCGGGTGAGTTCCACCGACGGCTCAAAATCTGAGCATTTCCGATAATAAAGGCCGTGGAATAAATTTCACGGCTCAGAGAAAAACGTTAAACTATTTTTAAAGTTTTTTTATCCTAGCAGGTTAACGGGGTTTAAAGGTGACTTGTAAACCGTCGCGAGGATGGGGAGTGGGGATAGCGGTGAGGGTGAGATCTTGATTGGGGAGTAATTGCCAATCGTATTTTTGTACTAAACGGACGGCTAAAATTTTCATCTCTAAACGAGCGAATTCTTTGCCTATACATTCGCGTAATCCCGCACCAAAAGGGATATATCCGTAGGGTTTTTCCTCGGCTAAAAAGCGATCGGGATCAAAGGTTTCAGGATGAGAATAAATATTATTATCTTTATGGGTATTGGTGATTTGATACTGCACTACCCATCCTTTCGGCAAATGATAACCGTTAAATTGACAGTCTTCTACTACCCGACGGAATCCTCCTCCCACGGGTGGAGTAAAACGTAAAACTTCTTTTAAAACGCGATCTAAATAGGTCATCTGTTTGAGGGTATCGACGCTTAAAGGAGTGGATAGATCAAAATTAGTTATTTCCTCAAGGACAAGCTGAAAAATATCGGGATGCAGTGCCATTTGTAGGCAGAAAGTGGCGATAGCAGAGGTTAAAGTTTCATGACCAGCAAAGAGTAATAATAGCACTTGATCCTTTAATTCCGCTAGGGATAAACTTTGACCGTTTTCGTCTTTAGCTTGTAAAAGGATAGCCAGAGCATCCTGGCCTAAGTCATCATTTTTTTTTCTTTCTAAAATGATAGTTTCTATGGCTTCCAGTAATTCTTCTCGACAGCGTAATGCTTTGCCGAAAGCTGTCCAGGGAAGGGGAATGGGAAGGGTAAATAGTCCCGCACACCAAGTATCAAAAGCTTCTCCTAATTTGGTAGCAGAACCATCGTCAAGACCGACAAATAATTTACAGGCGATATCGAGAGTATAGTTTCTTAATTCAGGATACCATGACAGGGTTGTTGCGGTTTGCCAACGCTCTAAATAGTGAGCGGTAATTGTTTCTACCGTAGGGATATAACTTGCTAGGGACCGGGGTTGAAAAGCTTGATAGATTAAACGACGACGGGAAGCGTGAACATCTCCTGTATGCACCGCTAAAGATGCGCTACCGAGGAGAGTTTTGGTACTTTTGGGCCAAGTTGCCGCAAAGTATTTATTCTCATTGCTGAGGAGAAACCGGTTAGCTTCGGCACCGGATAAAATAATCGTGGGACTGCCAAAAATATGAGTACGGAAAAGTTGACCATATTTATTATGACGTTTGCTGGCAAAATCCCGATCGGTCAAAAAAGCGATTGTTTCTCCTAATAGGGGTAATCCGAAACTGCCGGGGGGTAGGGGTAAATCGTTGCTTATAGTCATCGCTGCCTCTAGGGTAAAACTGATCAGTTGCCGTCGATTAACCCTGTTTATTTTAACCTAAAGCACCGGAGAATTGATCGCGTAATCTAGCCTAGCAATTAGCGATCGCACTTGGCAGCGGTAAGTACCTAAGCAAAGTTAATTACACATCTCACCAGTCAGTCAACAGCGAGAATTGCCGCCAATTGACATTTTTTAAGATCACCGCCATAATTAGGGCTTGCTCAATAAATGTGAAAACCTTGTTGACTAAACCTTTTAGACTTTTTGGTTTCCAAAAAGTACCATATATGGGAGTGATCGGGTGGAAAATTCAGGTACTTTTTCCCTGAAAATTAGGTAATTGACCCCCTCAAAATCGCTAAAACCCTACACCCTACACCCTACACCCCACACCCTGCCCCCAGGAAAAACTTTTTGCCGCAAACCCTAATTAGCCGTTGCTAATAATAATTCGCGGCAAACGATGCTTAAACCCGCAGAGAATTTCCCAGGATATCGTACCTAAATCCCGCGCCCAATCGTCGGCGGTGATGCACTGTGGGCCATCTTTACCGATAAGTGTGACGATTTCCCCTGTTTTTACCTCTGGAATCTCGCTCACGTCAATCATTAACTGATCCATGGTTATCGCGCCGATTTGGGGTACTAAACGTCCTCTCAGGGATACTTTTAAACGATTGGAGAGATTGCGGGGAATTCCATCAGCGTAACCGATACCGACCACAGCAATACGGGTGTCTTTTGCCGCTATGTACTGATGACCATAACTCACTCCGGAGCCGGCGGCAATGGTTTTGACTTGGGCAATGCGCGCTTTTACTTGCAGGACGGGTTGCAAAGGGACTTTATCGGTGAGATGATCGGCGGGATAAAGACCGTAGAGAGCTAATCCGACTCTAACTCGATCGTAGTGCAGAGATCGATCGCTTAGGGTAGCGGCAGAGTTGGCTAAATGCAGACAGGGGGGATGATAACCTTTTGAGCTTAACTCGGCGATCGCTTGTTGGAATCTTTGCCGTTGTAACTGCATCATCTCGGGATTGGGATCGTCAGCCGTGGCAAAATGGGAGTATATACTGGCAATTTTCAGGTTAGGAGCCTCTAAAACCTGTTCGACGAATTTTGTGCCGTTTTGCCATTGTGTACCTAAGCGAGACATCCCCGTATCTAGTTTGATATGGACCGGCAGCCGCTGCTCTAAGCGTCTCATCACGGTGGCAAAAATTTGCACCTGTTCGATTTGCACCAGGGTGGGTTGCAATTGCCAATGGGCTAAGGCTGCCACTTCTTCCGGGGTGTTCACTGCCCCTAAAATCATAATTGGGGCAACGATTCCCGCTTCCCGCAGTTCGATACCTTCCCCGATAGTCGCGATGGCTAAAGACTGCGCTCCGGCTTCTAAAACGCTGTTAGCCACCTTAACTGCCCCGTGTCCGTAAGCATCGGCTTTAATTACCGCCATTAATTCCGTTTTTGGGGCTAATAAGGCCTTGACTTTTCGCACGTTTTGTTGTAAGGCCGAGCGATCAATCTCTACCCAAGCACGATAGCGAATTGCTTCCGACAATTGATAATCATGACGGTTTTTGGGCGGATTGATAATTTTTGGTTCGATGCTAAACACCACTCGCTCACTCCTTTGCACACATAACCCAATTTATCACAGATGTCGGGGTGAAGACCCTCGTACTGACAGGATGAAACCCCGACCAAAATAGAACCGCAAAGCACGATGCCGCTAAGAATATTCGAGATGAAGGTTTACGAATTTTGGCGGTAGGGCATACCGCTACTGCTTCTGGAGGGAGAGTAAGACCAAGTAAAGGCACTGCTTTTGCAAGGCATCTCCCTGTGAATAGACCTCTTGCATAAATCCGAAAACAAACGATAGAAACAATAATGGGAGGGACTTTCAGTTAATTATTTATTAGTAGTTGATAATCTTCAAAAATGTTGCTGTACAAGGATCGACTTAAGACTTTTGCAAGAGGTCTAATGAAGAATCCCTCGCATGAGTGCGATGGGAGTGTCAAACCAAAAGAAAACCGAGAGGGCTAGGAAAAAAGCCGGAAACTCCTCTGGATTTCCTCCTTTTTCCAGGCGGAATCTAGGCTTTAAGATGAATGGGATGTTAGGAAGTTCCCGAAAAAATTGGCAGTTAGGGTTATCGGTGTTAGGGGTTAGGGTTTTTCCGTAGAGAATGAACAGTAACGGGTAATCAGTGACAAGAAAGTAGCGAAGTTTTCAGCTAACACTATCTCAGTGGTTGGACAGAAGTGAAGTTAACTATAGGGTAAGGAATGCCAAAAAGCCTAGACTAAGATAAAATTATTATATCCAACCAGATGCAGTACAGGAGTTTAGCCAATGTCTAACGAAACTGTTACTTATTCCCTAGAAGCTGTCCTCACAAGGATTGAGGGGAAGATCGATAAGATTGATGAGCGCTTGACAAAAGTAGAAATAGGATTAACCGATCTCAAAGGGGATATTAAAGTTTTAGACGGGAAAATCGAAGGCATCGACAATCGGCTAATATCGGTAGAGGGAACCCAAAAAAATCAGGTCTGGACATTAATTATCCTTTTGGGGAGTGCCATTTTTACGGCCGGATGGAAAGTATTTTTTTCCAGTAATATCTGATCTTTCTAATTCTCAACAAGACTACAGTTAACCGCTCCTGAAAGAAAATTTTCTTAAAGCCTAGACTTAAGATAAAATTATATCCAACCGGATGCAGTATAGGAGTTTACCAAATGTCTAACGAAACTGTTACTTATTCCCTAGAAGCTGTCCTCACAAGGATTGAGGGAAAGATCGACTCGCTTGAGAAGCGGGTTAACGAAAGATTTGACAAGGTAGAAGATCGGTTAACCAAACTAGAAATAGGAGTAACTGATCTCAAAGGTGATATTAAAGTGTTAGACGAGAAAATCGAAGGCATCGACAATCGGCTAATATCGGTAGAGGGAACCCAAAAAAATCAGGTCTGGACATTGATTATCCTTTTGGGAAGTGCCATTATTACGGCTGCTTGGAAAGTATTTTTTTCCAGTAATATCTGAGTTATCTAATCCTCAACAAGACTACAGTTAATCGCTCCTGAAAGAAAATTTTCTTAAAGCCTAGACTAAGATAAAATTATATCCAACCAGATGCAGTATAGGAGTTTACCAAATGTCTAACGAAACTGTTACTTATTCCCTAGAAGCTGTCCTTAAAGAAATTAAAGACAGTATCAAGGAAGTTAGTCAAAAATTCGATAAGATTGATGAGCGCTTGACCAAAGTAGAAATAGGAATAGCCGATCTCAAAGGGGATATTAAAGTTTTAGACGGGAAAATCGAAGGCATCGACAATCGGCTAATATCGGTAGAGGGAACCCAAAAAAATCAGGTCTGGACATTAATCATCCTTTTGGGAAGTGCCATTATTACGGCTGCTTGGAAAGTATTTTTTTCCGGCAATATCTGAGTTCTCCAATCCTCAACAAGACTACAGTTAATCGCTCCTGAAAGAAAATTTTCTTAAAGCCTAGACTTAAGATAAAATTATACCCAACCAGATGCAGTATAGGAGTTGACCCAATGTCTAACGAAACTGTTACTTATTCCCTTGATGTCGTCCTTAAAGAAATTAAAGACAGTATCAAGGAAGTTAGCCAGAAATTCGATAAGATTGATGAACGGTTTGATCGATTAGATAATCGCTTAACAAAACTTGAGATAGGACAAGCTGATATCAAAGGGGATATTAAAGTTTTAGACGAGAAAATCGAAGGCATCGACAATCGGCTAAAATCAGTGGAAGGAACCCAAAAAAATCAGGTCTGGACATTGATTATCCTTTTGGGAAGTGCCATTATTACGGCCGCTTGGAAAGTCTTTTTTTCCGGCAATATCTGAGTTCTTCAATTCTCAACAAGACTACAGTTAACCGAACACAGTTGACCAGATTTTCTCATTGCTTATTTACCAATACAAAAACGGCTAAAAATGCGATCGAGTACCGATTCAGTCACTTCTTCGCCGGTAATTTCTCCTAAGGATTGAATGGCAGTACGCAGATCGATCGACCAAAAATCAAAAGGTAAATTTTGGTCAATTGTTTTTTTGACCTGTTGCAAAGCAATTTTCGCCCTAGTTAAAGCGGCCGCCTGTCGTTGATTAATGGCTAAATCCAAATTAGCCGCCTGTAATTCTTGATTTTGGACAGCATTAATAATACTTTTTTCTAAGTCTTCAATACCCTGATTTTGGGCGGCCGACAGCTTGACAACTCGCTCAATTTCTGCTGGGTAAATTACCGTTTCGGGATGAGCTAAATCAATTTTATTAATCACTAAAATTAATCGGCGATCGCTGACAGAGCGATAAATTTCCTCGTCTTCCTGGGTCCATCCTGACTCTGCGGAGACGGTTAAGAGAACTAAATCAGCAGACCGGGCCGTTTGACGGGAACGTTCCACCCCAATTTGTTCAACTCGATCGCTGGCCGAGCGAATTCCTGCCGTATCGAGGACTTGTACGGGGATTCCCGCCACAACTAGCTGAGATTCGACAATATCGCGGGTAGTGCCGGGTAAATCGGTGACAATCGCTCGATCGCTCCGACTCCAAGCATTTAACAAACTGGATTTACCCACATTCGGCCGCCCCACGATCGCCACTTTCAGACCACTACGCAGCAATTCCCCGCGCTCGGCGGTGGCCAAAATTAAATTTACTTGACAAAAAACCTGTTCTATGCTATGGAGAACCGCCTCGTGATCCAAGGGCGGTAAATCTTCTTCAAAGTCAATACGGGCCTCAATTTCGGCCAAAATATCGAGACAGGTGGCACGCAAATGGCGGATCGGTTGAGCGAGTTTCCCCTGTAAACCAGCGAGGGCAAATTGTGCCGCTTGGGGAGAACGCGCCCCAACGAGATCGACAACGCTTTCGGCTTGAGTTAGGTCAATTCTGCCGTTAAGAAAGGCACGCAGGCTAAATTCCCCCGCTTGTGCCAAACGCGCCCCATTTTCTAGACATAACTGTAACACCTGTTGTACGGGCATAATGCCGCCATGACAGTGAAATTCCACCACATCCTCGCGGGTGAAAGAGCGGGGCGCTAACATGAGCAACAGCAAAGCTTCATCGATAATTGCCTGACTGTGGGGATGTCGGATATAACCGTAGAGAAGACGATGACTTTCCCAGGGTTGACGATTGCGGGTATGGAAAAGCCGACGAGCGATCGCCACTGCCTGACTACCGGATAAACGGACAATACCGATGCTACCCTGTTCTGGAACGATCGCCGTAGCGATGGCGGCGATCGTATCCCCTGTGTTCAACATCTCTGAATCACTCCTTGCTAAAATTGAAGTCAGGATCAATTTTGTCAGCATTTATGCCCGAAAATATGCGCTCACGGTCATTAAAAGCGAAAAATAAAGGGAATAACCTAATTAATCGTCTGACGCGCTCCTGTCGCTACTGGTGGATTCGCTTGGTGCGATTGCAGGGACATCCAATCGAAATCGCTCGCGGGTTAGCGGTGGGGGTGTTTTCTGGGGCTTTTCCTTGGATGGGATTACAGATCATTATTGCGATTTTTTTAGCTTTCTGTGTGCGGGGCAATAAAATTGCGGCAGCGGCAGCCACTTGGGTGAGTAATCCTTTTACCTATATTCCCCTGTTTTTGTTTAATTATAAATTGGGAGAATTGTTTTTAGGTCAAGGAAATCAAGCGATCGATAGTCGTATTTTTGCCTCTAACCAAAGTTGGGCGGAAAATTGGGCAAGTTTGAGCGGTGAATTTTTATTAACGCTATTTTTTGGCAGTTTGATTACAGGTCTGTTGGCGAGCATTATCACTTATTTTGTTAGTTATCGTCTCCTCAGTCAATGGCATCACCGGCGACAAACAAGGAGAAAACGCTGATAAATTGTCACCGTTCGGGGGGGACAAAATCTGGTAATCTAAGAGGCATCGATCAGAAGCACCTACGGTAATCCCATAATAAGTCTAAACTGTTATTTGAATGATTGAATGAATACTATGATTGTGTTGTATTCAGCAAGTCTTCATCAATGATCAATTATAGTCCATCCCATAATCACATAATAAGTCTAAACTATGATTGAAATGATTGAATGAATACTATGATTGTGTTGTATTCAGCAGGTCTTCATCAATGATCAATTATAGTCCATCCCATAATCCCATAATAAGTCTAAACTATGATTGAAATGATTGAATGAATACTATGATTGTGTTGTATTCAGCAGGTCTTCATCAATGATCAATTATAGTCCATCCCATAATCCCATAATAAGTCTAAACTGTTATTTGAATGATTGAATGAATACTATGATTGTGTTGTATTCAGCAAGTCTTCATCAATGATCAATTATAGTCCATCCCATAATCACATAATAAGTCTAAACTGTTATTTGAATGATTGAATGAATACTATGATTGTGTTGTATTCAGCAAGTCTTCATCAATGATCAATTATAGTCCATCCCATGGTCAAATTGATCACAGTTAAGACGATGGATGTTGCTGTTGTCGCAGCGTTTGTAAATTTTCCCGAATCTTAACAGTAGCAGGATGATTCTCCCCTAAAGCTTGCTCGGCAATTGCTAAAGCTTGTAAATAGAGGGGGTTCAGCTTCCGCGTACCTTCCTTGAGAGTGGTAGAGTTTTGCTAAATTATTAAGATTTTCAGTGATATTGGGATAGTTATCGCCTTCAAAAATTTCTGGACAGTATTTTTTTTGATTTGCCAGAAATTCCTGTGAGGTAACTTCAGTAAAATATTGGTGGATAATATTGCGAAATTCTTTAGGCTCTAGCATGGTTAATTTTCTCCTTCTATTTAATTAACTCTTCATACTCATCATGAGAACCAATCCAAAACCAGTAATAATCTTCACCTTTTTTCAATGCTAAAGCTCTATAATTCTCAGTTATTCGGACTGACCAAACATTTTTCCCTACTTTCTTGAAATGTAATGATCGATGGAAAACATTACTAATCCAGAGACGATAGGCTTTTTTTGCCTGTTGCTTAATGTAGGGAGGTAAGTTGGCATAACATTGCCAAAAATCAGGAGTTGTTAAGGATTTCATCTAAAGGCTTAACTTGATTGTTACTGATATCATTGTTGACTTTTTGTAATAGTCGATCGAGTTTCCCTGATTCGAGATCGTTTTTTATCTGTTTGTCCCAACTATCATCAAGATAGTCTTGTAACCAAGCTGATAATTGATGGATTTCTTCGTCAGGCAACTGGAGAATCGCGGATTCAATATCTTTGAGTGTAGTCATGATTGTTTGGTTGATTGAAGGTGATTGTATTATTTTATATTGTTGTATTATCGGATAGGTTAATAACCCATCCTACGGGAGCGACTCTAAGTTTTCCCGAATCTTAACAGTAGTAGGATGATTCTCCCCTAAAGCTTGCTCGGCAATTGCTAAAGCTTGTAAATAGAGGGGTTCCGCTTCTTCGTACTTTCCTTGGGAATTGTACAATCTTGCTAAATTGTTGAGGGATCGTGCCACATCGGGATGATTGTCTCCTAATAGTCGTTTAAACAATTCTAATGCTTCTAGATAGAGAGGTTCTGCTTCTGTGTACCTGCCTTGGGATTCGTACAATCCTGCTAAATTGTTGAGGGAAAGTGCCACATGGGGATGATTGTCTCTTAAGAGTCGTTTTCTCAAATCTAATGCTTCTAGATAGAGAGGTTCCGCTTCTTTGTACCTGCCTTGGGATTGGTACAATAGTGCTAAATTGTTGAGGGAAGTTGCCACAGAGGGATGATTGTCTCCTAAGAGTCGTTTTAACAAATCTAATGCTTCTAGATGGAGAGGTTCCGCTTCTGTGTACCTGCCTTGAGAACGGTACAATTCTGCTAAATTGTTGAGGGAAGAAGCAACATCTGGATGATTGTCACCTAATAGTCGTTTCCTCAAATCTAATGCTTCTAGATAGAGAGGTTCCGCTTCTGTGTACCTGCCTTGAGAATAGTACAGAAATGCTAAATTGTTGAGGGAAGTTGCAACATTGGGATCACTCTCCCCTAATAGTCGTTTACACAATTCTATTGCTTGTAAATAGAGGGGTTCAGCTTCTGCGTAGTTTCCTTCGGATTCGTACAAGTTTGCCAAATTATTGAGGGAAGTCGCAACATTGGGATGATTGTCACCTAATAGCCGTTTATACAATCCTAAAGCTTGTAAATAGAGGGGTTCAGCTTCTGCGTACCTTCCTTGGGATTCGTACAATAATGCTAGATTGTTAAGAGAAGTAGCTACATCGGGATGTTCTTCTCCCAAGCGGCGGTGAGTTACTTCTAGACATTGCTGATACCAAAATTCAGCTTGTTCGTACAATCCTTGTCCATAATAGAAATTTCCCAATCCTCCAAAAGACGGGATTAAATCCTCCCCCTCCAGCCATTTTTCCAACGCTGTCGCTGACTCCGCAATATGGGGAATAGATAGGGCGACGGCTTCTATTTGCTCCTTGGTTGGAGTCTGAGGAATAGTCTTTGCCTCCTCCACCATACCCCGACAAAAGGAGCGTTTCAACTCATCAGCATCCTCTCGTAGTGCTAACTTAGCTTGAAAAAACTGTCGCACCAACGGATAAAACTGATAAGTTTCTCCTTCTACTGCTTGCAACAGATTGAGGTTTAGTAATTGTCCCTCTCTAATCTCTTCCAACTTCTCCTCATCTTCAGCAGACAAACACCGCTCTATCACCAACCGCCAAGGAATAGGAGCCAGAGCAAAGAGACTGAGAAAACAGCCTAAATCCCGCGCTGGCTGATTTAACGCCTCCCAACTCACCTCAAAAGCTGCCTCTACCCCTCTTTGCGCCGTCATATCTCCCGAAGGATTCTGCAAAGCAGACAACTGTAAACCCTTATCTATCAACTGCTGCTGCATCCTTGCCAATGTCCAATTAGTACGCCGCTTGAGGAAACGCCCCACCAATTCCAACCCTAAAGGCAAATAACCCAACCACGCACATAGCCCCTTCCCTACCTCTAATTCAGCTTGCAGACGCGACGCACCAATCAGAGATTCCAGTAAAGCAAGGGCGGCTGATTCGCTTAAAACGGGTAAGCGCAACTGCTCAAACGATGCTGCCAGGGACTGTTGCCGAGTCGTAATCAACACCTTAAATCGTTGTTCTGGGGGAGGCAAATAATCTTTGATTTCCTCATACTGATGCACATCATCTAAAATTAGCAGTACATCCCCCGGCGGTTGCCATCTCGCCCAACAATAATCCAATTTCCCCCGCCAATTCAACTCTTCAGGGGGAAACAAGCCCAACAGCGACTTAGCAAATTCTAATAGTTGTACCCCCACCATTTCACCTTGCACCCCGATCCAGCAAATACCGCCGGGATAAGTTGAGTTTTTCTGATGATGTAGGGCATACTGGAGTGCTAACTCTGTCTTACCCACTCCTGCCATTCCCGTCACGACGGCGGTAATCGCAATACGTTCTTGCTGCTGCAACTGGTCGTGTAGTTGTGCCATTGCGTCCTCACGCCCCACGAAATTAACCGCCCCAGTACGCGCCCGATTTAGATTATTAGGGATATTTGCTGTATAAGTAGGGATGGCGATATTATTTTCCAAAATTTCATTACTAAACTCATTTCGACGTAAGAGACTAACACATATATATTCTCCCCGTAATTTCTTACAAGTTAGGCTGTCTAAACCATTGTTTTCTATATATTGCTTGAATAAAGTAAAACCTTGACCAATTCCTTCATATCCTGACAACTGAGAAAGATATTGAGCAATAGCCGCATCAATTGGAATTGATACAGGTGTTGATTCCTTTATAAGTTCTTCCCAAGATGTATTATCTGGAAAATTACCAGGGCTTTTTACTTCAAGAGCTTCTGGTGTAATAATTACTTGAACATGACTATTTAATTGGTAGTTTCTATGAGCGATCGCATTAGAAATTATCTCCCGTGCCACCTCCAAATCTATATCGTCAATTTCTTGTCGCATTCCTTTTTTGTTAATAAATGAAATCTTTTTTGTTGCTCGTTTTACTCGCTCAACTAATTTTTCTATTTGATGAATCAAAGATCCATGAATATCATACCTTTCAAAAGCAGTTTTTCCTCTAGTTCTGTCCACGAAAGTAGATTTACATTGAGGATAAATTCTTTCAGGGTTTTGATGAAAACATAATACAGCTGCCTTATGTAGATATTGTTTTCCCTCATGGTAAATAGGAGAATAAAGTTTAAGTTCATCAACTATTTTTTCTAAATTCTTTTGATCTTCTTCAGATAATCCCATCCTTGTTGCATACTTTTTAATCAATTCTAAATCGATTTTATCAAGACTCGCTTCCGTGCATGGATGCCTATTTGGATGAATTTGTTCATAAAGAAATTTTAATTCTTCAGAAGAAGTAACGCGGTTTTGTTGCTCATTTTCCTTAGATTTATCTTGTAAGATGTATTTGTTTTTGGCAATCCAAATATCAGAATCAGCATTGATTACTTTAAATTGTGGACGCTGATTAAATTGGGAATAAATGGGATCTCTCTCAATTTTCTCTTTTATATAATTAACGATATCTCCGACATAAATATAAGGCTTATTGCTGTTGCGTTCCATTCCGTTCTCTATTCCTTCACATAAAAATTTTGTAAAAATTCCATAGTTTCCTTCGTTTGTTTCACGGGATACTTGAGTTTCTTGACAAGAAGCAATAATAACTATTCCTTTAGAAAGTTTTTGATTGCTTTTTTCTAGTTCCAAAACTAATGGTTCTGAAGACCGAATTCCTTTAGTTACAGCTCCACTGTGACAAGCATCAAGAATTAAAATTGCTCGATTTACTTTATAAGTAGATAAATAGCTTATCAAGTTAGAGAAAGGAAACCAATCACTATCGTCTATCCCTAGTTTTAAACAATATTCTTCCCCCCTAATATCTCCGTGTCCTGAGAAATAAAAAATTAGTTGATTTTGGTTGTTCCATTTTTGTATTTTTGGCAAAAAATATTGTAAAAACTCAATCTGGTTTTGACAATCATGTAAAGGTTTTGGTCCATTACTTTTACAATCTCCGAACTCAGGATTTGTTAACCAAGCATGAACCCGCGAAACATCAGGAATAACGGCATTTAGTTCTCCCTTATTGATAGCAGAAATAGCAACAGCAATTCTTTGTGACTGTTTTTCTGAAGTATCCATAGTTTACTGTTTTAATATTTTTACGCTAACTGTTCCGTGATGAGGTTGAGAATTAATCTCAGACAGCAAGGATTGAATTTCTTTCAAGGATAAATTTTTCATTAAAAATCTTTTTTGCTGTCCATTGGCATCAACAGTGATAGATATAGAATATTGACTTTGTTGAGATTCCCAGTATTGAAGAACTGAAACCAAGGTTTGAATCCCTGTTAATACTAAAGATGCTATTGCTATACCGATAGCCAAGCCACCGTCTCGGATTCCCACCTCTGCTTCTCTGGTTTCAATACTTACAGAACAGTCGCATTCTTCTTCAATTAGTCGAGCAAGATTTTTTAGGTGATAAGAATCATCCTCGGTGGTTGCTCCTTCAAAAGAAATCCTGACATCCATACACACTACCTCTAATAATATCCAAAAAATTTGCCCTCTGATCCTGTGTCACGATTGTTATTTGCTGCCTATATTGGCAAGATGAATCCCCCCAATATAGGCAGTTCCCCCCTCAACCTTTGTCTGCCAACCCTTAGCATTATCAGCATTATTTTGAATCATACTACTATTATCCTGAATTTTACCCGCTTGGATCGTCTGCGCTAAAACCTTTAACTCTTTCGCAAAATCAGGGTCTTCATCCAAAATCACATCCAAATTTTTAGTCAAGGTTTCAACCGCTTTACTATCACCCCTCTCAACCTTAGCCAATGCTTCATCAACTTTAGGAGATTTTCCTGTTAAGCGAGTTTTGATCTTTTCCCATAAAATGGGAATCTTAGCCAAAGCTTCAGCCGTAAAGCGTTTCGCTAAATCCCCCGTCCCAGACTTCACAAACTCTTGTACTGCTAAGGTGACAAGTAAACCTGCTGTTAATGGCTCAGTCATTTTTAAATTTTCCTCTAATAGTAATTCAAATTGGGTTTGAGACTCTAAACGTTTGGAGAAAAATAAAATCTCTAAATTTTCAATCTCTTCACTCTCACCGATTCAAACAAGCGACAATTTCATCGCCAATCTCCTCAGATTTCTGTTCAGGATATCCTAACAAAAATGGCTCTCTTGGATTTGGTGGGTAAAATGTATTCTAAGATACATTTCTCCTAGCGAGGGGGTGGAACGAAAGCTAAACCTACCAAACCCGGGGCGTAAACTCCGCATCATTTAAAATTATTACATTTTCCCCTGACTGCACCAACACAAATAAACCCTGACGACAAGCGTAACTCGCCACCTCATTGGGAACAATCATCGCTGCCACTGCTCCCAAGGCCTTTACATCTCGAAAACGAGGCATTAACCGCTTAAACTTAGCCAAACGTTGTAAATGCTCATCCACATCCCTTTGAGTTAACTTACTTTTGACCTCCACTAAAATGGCATCCGTATCATTCACTACCAATAGATCAATCTCTAAACCCTCATTATCCCGTTTTACCGAAATACCAGGGTGAAACTCATGGACATCAATACCCCGCTCTTGAAAAAGACGCACCACCGCAGGACGTACTTGCCACTCGACAAACTCTCCTAAACGATTGCCCAACTCCCCAATCTGCTTACTAACTCTGTTAATTTGCTTATCTGTT
>NZ_JAPZRB010000347.1:0-15934 GCF_027531105.1 Microcystis sp. LE18-22.4A | reverse complement strand
GGCACTTTTTGAGGAAAAAAAAAGTCTAAAAGTCTTATCCAACAAGGTTTTTAGATTTATTCAGCAGACCCTACCTAATTTTCAGGGAAAAAGTACCTCAATTTTCCCCCTGATCACTCCCATGCCTGGTACTTTTTGATTGACAAAAAGTCTAAAAGTCTTACCCAACAAGGTTTTTAGATTTATTCAGCAGACCCTAAGTAGGGATTGGAAATTCTCTCCTATCGTCCCAGGGACAATCGCTTTGATGCGGTGAGCGTGGAATTAGGTCAGTTGAGTCCTGTCGGTTGATATTGATTGTGTTTAATTTAGTTTGCGATCGAGTTGAGGATCAGTCAAGGGAGAAGGCAAAGGCGAATAGGACGTACTGCGCCACAATATCTCACGGAATGAGGATATACAGCCTGAGAAGGAGTAAAACAAGAGAAACTACCTGAAACTCCTTCTTCTGTGCATCCCTCTATTTAATAGTTTGCCCTCTTTGCAATAGCCTTTCTCGTCTCTTTTGACGGGATTCTGTTTCCAGTTGGGCGAGTATATCGTCTAAAAAAAGATTATAAAGCTCAATCTGGCGGTTAGTTTCCCGTAAGCTTTCAAGACATTGTTTTCTCGTTGCTTCATCGGGATAGGAGGTGCGGTAAGTCATCATAAGTTCCATTGCCTCTTTACTTCATCAACACTAGCACTAACAGCATCCACACTGGCTGTTCCTTGCAAAATCGCTCTTTCTAACATCTCTAGCATCGTATTTGAGAGAGTCGGCTGCTCTTGTAAAATTCTCAGCAGGATATTATTAATTCGGGAGTAGGAATTAGTTATCCTCTCTCTGGCATTAGATAATTCTTCTAATTCTGATAATGTCCGTTCATTTTCCCCATATTCTGTAAAAAGTTGCCATTCCGTTGCCGATGCCTACTCTATCTGATCCGCTAGTTGACGCAGTAGATCAAAAATGCTCGTTAAGGTTTCCTCCGGTAATGTAGCCATATTCAATTATTTCTATTATCCCCAGTCTATAATCTGGTTGGTACGAGGTAATCCTGTTTAATTTAGTTTGCGATCGAGTTGAGGATCAGTCAAGGGAGAAGGCAAAGGCGAATCCGACACACTGCGCCACAATATCTCACGGAATGAGGATAGTTCGCCTGAGAAGGAGTAAAACAGGGAAAAGAAAGCGATCGCTAGTGTGAGAGATATATAACTTAAGATTTGTACGCGATCACGACAAAGCAGAATTAATAGTTCCAATGGTTCAGGGAAATGAACTGATTAGCAAGAGGGACGTTAGCCGTTTCAAGATTGGCGATCGCATTGACAATTGCCTTGAAGTCCATATTTTTAAAGCGGTTAGCGTTACGGTAAACCGCTAAGATACCCGAATGGCTTGGATTGGCTTGGTGCAACTCTTCAAAGTCATCGCAGTTATGAGTTAGCAGAATCCGATTTTCCTGTATGGCATAGTCAAGTACGACATCATCTGTGCAGCCAGTCAAACCAATTTTATTGATCGTCAGTACGTCATGACCAGCAGCCGTAAGTAACTTAACCAGAAGTTGGGATTGCGAGTCCTCATCAAGCAATAATCTTAGGCTCAACACTAATCCCCTTTGCTTCCAGACGGCGGCGTTCTTCTTCTGCTTCTTGCTTGAGTAGCTGCTGATTAGCCTCGCAGTAGTCAATTGCTTCGTAGATAGCAGCCAGGGGTAACTCCCAATTAAGAGCTGCTTCTTGAGGAGTCATCTGGTTGACAATCATATCTGACCAGACATCAAAAGCTTTCAGCCTCCTACCTTGAAAACAAAGCTGTTGTCGCCAGGAATGAGGACGTTTCTCTAAATACTGCCATTGAGTTTTTGCCGCGTTAGTGGTCATGCTGATGCCTTGATCAAAGCTGGTATCCCTAGTTTATCAGCTACAGAAGCAGCGCACCGTCGAAGGCGGCTCTCTTCGAGATCGCACTAACCCAATGTTGTTTGGTGTTGTAACCCAATCGGATTCACAAAATTCTATCTTCCGGTTTTTTAACCTCAGCAAGATCGTAATTCATCTGGAGGCGCAGCCAGACAGCAGGGGTGCTACCGATTGTCTTTGACAAACGCACAGCCATTTCCGGGGAAATCCCCGCCTTGCCATTGATTAGGTTAGATAGTCTAGAGCGTGACACGTTCAGCATTTTTGCCGCAGCTGTAACGGTCAATTCAAGCTCTTCAATCGAACTTTTGACAATTCTGCCCGGATGTACGGGATTTTTCAGGGTCATCATGTTTTTTCCCTCAATGATAATCTACAAGGTCAATGTCGAGAGCGTTTCCATCTTCACCCATCACCCATCCTCAAAATCCCCAAATCACTGAAAATCCTGATGCTGACAAGGAAGTAGTGCAGATACCAGCGTAAGCCATGAGGGTGAGGAATGTAAAGATTTATTAAATATAGGGAAATTGCGGCATGAGATATGATTGATCTGGTTGCCTATTAGTCTAAGTCGAATGAACATTGAACAAGTTATCATTAAAAACCTAAGAAAACTTCCCTTAGAAAAACAACAAGAAGTGTTATCCTTCACCGAATCTCTCACCTCAAGAATTTCCCTCCCTTCCCCAGATTATAGTCTTACTCCCCAGGAAAAAGCTCAAAAATGGCAGAAAGTAATCGCTAAACTTCCTAAAACAAGTGCGAATTTACCTGATGAAGCTTTACACCGTGACACTATGTATGAAGACTAATGACTCAATATTTACTGGATACTAACATTTTGCTTCGGGCGGCTGATACGTCTTCAGCAACTTATTCTTGTAATTACTCAAATCGTCGAAACAGCTAATGAATGTGTTATTATTCCTCAAGTTTTAATTGAATTTTGGGTAGTTGCAACCCGACCCCTTGATGTTAATGGTTTAGGTTGGACTCCAGCACAAGCTACAAATTATGTCAATGATTTATTAGATAACTTTACATTAATTGCAGAAACGCCGGATATTTTTCCCCTTTGGTTTCAATTAGTCACCATCTACAACATTAAAGGAAAACGCACTCATGATATTAGGCTTCTTGCTGTTATGAAAGCTTCTAACATTACCCATTTATTAACCTTTAATCCTGATGACTTTATCCCTATTCCCAATATTACCATCGTTCATCCTCAAGATTTCATTAATTCCCAATAATTAAGCAACAAATCCGACATATCGCGCCACAATCCCTCACGAAAGAGGATAGTTTGCCTGAGAAGGAGTAAAACAGAAGAAAACACCTGAGACTCCTTCTTCTGTGAATCACTGTCTTATGGCGAAAGGAGAAACAGCAGTCTAGAAAAGAGTTCTGGTATTATTTATAGACATCGCCGCGAGGTTTAATAGTTGTAATGACGTATAGATTGTTATTTCTATCTTCAAAAAACAACACTCGATACTTACCTACTCGCAATCTTAGTTCATCTCTTCCGTAAAGGGGTTTAATATCTAATTTTGTAGAATCCGAAATCAAAGTATCCAAAGCTTCAAGAAGACGAATTTGATCATTTTTAGGCATCCTTTCTAAGTAGCGTTCTGCTTGTCTAAGTAGAATATAATCAGCCAAGTTTATCTCCAAATAATTTGTATTTTAATTCTGTTGAAGTGATTCCAGTATCTCGACCGGATAAATAATCTTGCCATGCTGCTTGGCTTTCAGCAAGTTCTTCGGCTGGAATGATCTCATCGTCATCTTTTGGCGCTACGGTCGGCTTGATGATAGTTTTTAAATCCTCTAAAAGTCGCAACTTATCCGTAAGGGGAAGATTCTCTATTTGGCTGAGGATTTCATAGTAAGTTGTCATAGACCTTGATCGTATCAGATAATCCGAACACACCTCAAATAATACCACATCCAGATACTAACCAAAAATGGTAAAAGCGGTGGGCTGTTCACAACCGACTTGGTTCTGCGGTTTCTTTATCGGGATTAAGAAGGAAATATAAAGATTTATTAAATTGTAGCTTTTGATACATTTGTGGGGGGGGGGAGTGTGTAGGCTCTTGCTATCTCCCTTTGGCGTTGGGTTGGGCTGTTGCTTGATCTAGCTGCGAGGGGGGCGCTCCCATTTTAAAAATCTCTCAGCTTCTCATGAACATCATGAACATTAAGAACCTGTCTAATTTTTTGCTTGCAGGCGCGGCACTTGGACTGGCGACTGCTCTGAGCGCCTTGTCACCGCAAGTAGCCCAAGCGGTTGTCGTCGCACCACCTGGTTCCACCCCAGATAACCCGTTGCTGCCCTCGGTTGTGGCAGGAGGCGAATTCCTTTTCCCTAATCCCGAGCCCCGCCGTTGGTTTGACCCACCTTTTGTCTCAAGATTTGACTACTCCCTTGGCTTGGGCGAGTTTTTAAGCTTCATCCTCCCACCTGGATTCAACAGTACCATCGATCTCTATGTGGGTGACATTCTCATAGCAAGCGATCTCATATCTGATGGGTTAACGGAATATTTCTTCTCTACTAACTTCAGCCTAGCTAACGTAACAGCCTTCAGCCTCCGCGACATTTCACCCCTAGTAGATGCGGCAGATCCCACGGCTTTCCCCACCTTCCTTGATTTCACCAGCGGCGCTGGGCCACTGACGATGAAACCGGTTTCCGAAGCGGTTCCCGAACCCAATTCCCTTCTTGGACTATTTGCCCTCGGTACTCTCGGCGCAGCTTCAACTCTCAAACGCAAACTGAAGTCCTCTCAATCCACCGAAAAAGAAACCACAAAAGTAGGCTAAATTGCTTCTAAAAATACCATAAATGCCCCTTCATTTAGTCAGTTGAGGGGGTATTTTTTGTCTATTGTGTATTGTCTATTATTTAATTGCTGCTAACTAATTGACAACAAGAGCGTTTTTTGTGGTAAAATAGTCAGCCTAGTGTAAATATAGTAAAAGTTGAAATGTCTGTCACCCATATTAATAATCTTCAAGACCAGATTTTGCAAAGTATTAAGACTTTACCGCTAGAAAAACAGCAACAAGTCCTTGAATTTGTCAAATCCTTACAAAAAAATTCACGTTTTCAGAAATGGGACAATATTTCAGATGCAGAAGCACAATCGTTACAAAATGAATTTGCTCAAGAGGATATTAGCTTTTCAGAAAGTATTTTACCCGATTATTTATCTCACCTTAAACAAGAGGATAAGGAATAAATGCGAGGCGATATTTATCTAGCTGATTTGAATCCGAGTCGTGGTTCAGAACAAGCTGGTATTCGACCTGTTATTATTGTCCAACATAACAATATTGATCGCTTCACTAGCACTGTTGTTGTAATTCCATTAACCAGTAATTTACGTCGCGCACAAATCCCCAGAACAATGGTTATTCCCGCAGGACAAGGAGGCTTAAATCAGGAATCAGTAGCCTTATGTTATCAAATTGTTGTTATTGATAGACAACGACTTCAGAGATAGTTGGGGACACTTTCTTCTAGTTATTTACAGCAATTGGAAGAGGCGATGCGATACACATTAGATTTAACATAAAACCCTAATATGAATGTTTAATTAGTTTAATTTTCTTTCTGGAAAACTTGAACTTTAAGTCTCTTGGTAGTCAGTACACTCGGCGCAGGTGCAACCCTGAAGCGTAAACTAAAACCATCCAAATCTACTGAAAAAGAAACCAGAAAAGTAGGCTAAATTGCTTCTAAAAATACCATAAACGCCCCTTCATTTACTCCCTTGAAAGTGACTATTTTTTCCACCTTTTTAAACTCTAAAAATTTCAGAGTTCACAGCTTATCGCTTACTTAAGACGGATGATTATTAGGATTTTCCATCAGCAATCCCTCACTGATCACAGCGACATTCAATTCATTATCTGCCGAGACAAAAGTGATAGAAGGTAAACCACTAGCTAGGCAAAGTGTATTAACAGCACAACCTACTGCTAACTGGATTGCGTCATAACCTCTTAAACCATAAGTTTCCGCTAATACCATTCCTGAATTAATTATACTTTCGGTAATTTCAATGACTTGATAATCTTTAAGCGAGTCCTTTCTCAACTGATGAACTATTGCCGTTGCATCCGTAACGCTAATACTTCCAGTGCGGGATCTTCGCGTAATAGCAGCCACAATTTCTACCTTGGCGATTGCGGCAATAAATATTTCATTATTTAAAGCAGCAGCAAATAATCCCAATACCCACGCTGAACCGGTTTCGCTGATATAACGCTTGACCAAGGCACTACTATCTAAGAAATAAAGTGCCATTTAACGGCGTTCCTCAATAATCGTTTCTGAAATAGGTTTTCCCTCGATTTCAATCAATCGTCGCTCAGTTATCGGTTGAGATGAAGGACGCTTAATCTGCTTGACTAATCCAGCATCAAGAAGAGATTGGTGAAATACCGCTTGTTTCTCAGCTTCTTCTTTATCCATAAGATACTGTTGAATCTTCTGATTAAGCAGCTGAAGTTCTTTTAGCTCAAGAGTCTCAAGCTGATTCAAGATTTGAGTAAGGATTGCCTGTGTCATAATCTGCTACTTTTTTTGCTGTCTGAGTAATTAATATTTTATAGCAAAGTTATAATTGAGTTAGTACAATGGACAGTATCATAAAAATTCACTCTTTAGACCTGCTTGATCGTAAATTTTTAGATTCTAGGCGCTTAATATCCTCTTGCCAGTAGCTGTTGAAAAGCAAAATGATCAAATCCTAGAGAAACGCTTGGATATTTGTTTGATTCTTGGCCAATTCTGCCAATGTCATTCCCTTTGTAAGTCGTTCAATTTCACTGCATCAGCTTAATTCCTTGCCAATAAATCAAATAAAGACAAAGACTTTATCCCCAGTTTTGGCAACTATTCTCGGTGTGAGAGGAGGAGGCAGATTTTGCTGCCGTTTCCTCCTCATAGCTAAGACAGGATCAGTTTTTGCGGTAAAAAATCTTACTGCCTTGGTCACTGACAAAATGACAATTGCGGTAGGACCGCCAGAGAGATTTGAAAATCGGTTCTTTCGAGAGGCGATAATAGTCTCCTAAGACGGGACGGATAGCCTCGGTTGCTTCTTGGAGATGATAGTGGGGAATAGTGATAAAAATGTGATGGGCGACGTGAGTACCAATTTGGTGATGGATGGGATTAAAGATGCCATAATCGCGATCGATGGTAGAAAGCGCCCCTTTGAGAAAGTACCAATCTTGACCGCGATACCAGGGAATATCATCTTCGGTGTGGTGTAGGAATGTCACCAAGTCTAACCAAACCACAAAGACGATATAGGGCATGATGTAGTAGTTAAACAGAAACCAAAAGCCTTGGCTGATACCCACCCCGATTAATAGACCTAACATAAAGGTACAGCAAAAGGTGCTAGTCAGTACCTGCCAGCGTTCCGAGGGGCGAAAGAGGGGGCTTTCGGGCATAAAATGGGACCCCTGTTTATTAGGGGAACGACGGAAAAGATAGAGGGGATAAACAAATAAAATTAGCTGAAAACGAGCTAATTTTTCGTACCAAGCCATATTGTTATACTGGGTTTCCGTGACGGGATACCAACTTTCATCGGTGTCGATATTGCCAGTATTAGCGTGATGGGTGCGATGACTGATGCGCCAACCGTGGAAAGGTACGAGAATGGGAGTATGACTGAGATGACCGATTAAGTTATTTAACCAACGATAACGGGAAAAGGAACCGTGACCGCAATCGTGACCGACGACAAATAAGGCCCAAAACATGGTTCCCTGCATAAACCAAAAAAGTGGGAAGAACCATGCTTGATTAATCTGGTAAGTTATCCAGTAAAGTAGGGTAATGATGCCAATATCAAAAAAAAAGTAGGCTAAAGAGCGAAAAACGCTTGATTGGAAGCAACGGGCCGGGATAGCTAGACGGATATCCTGTAGGGTAAATGGCAAAAATTCTCTTTTTAGGGTGGGTTTAGGTAGGGTTTGGGACACTAGGTTATAACTCAAGATAGATGACAGGGCAGTATTGACGAAAGCTTGAGAACTAAACTTTTCTGTTTCTCGGTGCGCTATCTTTTCTCTATCTCAGCTAGGAGCGGATAAGACCGAGCGATCGAGCGAATTTCGTCTAACTCACCAGAATTATATTGTAGGGCTTAATGTAACTTAACAAAAGCCCCTAGGGAAAGTTAATCACATTCTCCCCCTGTCTGTCCGTCTGTCCCCTTGGACATCTAGTACAATAATATCTGAGAAAATAGATAAGACTCTCGGTTATTCAATCAACATTATGAACGAGTTACCTATTCGTCCAGCTAACAAAAATTTTACCCATAGTCGCTTGACTTTTGCCGATTTTTATGCGGGAATTGGTGGCTTTCGTCTCGGTCTTGAACAAATCGGTTGGCAATGTGTTTTTAGCAACGAAAATAACCCAGATTGTGTGAAAACCTACAATCACAATTTTCATGAATCCATAAAACCGCAAGATGTTGAAGCTTTAATTCCTAGCTTACTTCCCGATTTTGAGGTTTTTTGTGGGGGATTTCCCTGTCAGCCATTTTCCAGAGCAGGACAACAAAAAGGTTGGCAAGACAGTCGCGGACTAGCCATTCAGGAAATTCTCAGAATTTGCCATGAAAAAAAGCCTAAAGTTATCTTTCTTGAAAATGTTAGTAATATCGTGCGCTTAAATCAAGGGCAGATATTAAAAGATATATTAATCCAGTTAAAAGAAATAAATTATCTGGCTTTTTATGCAGTTATCGATAGTAAATATTTCCAAATTCCTCAATCAAGACCTCGCTTTTTTTTATTGGCTTTCCGAAAGGATTTAGGAATTAAAAACTTTCAATTTCCCCAACCTTGCCATGCAGAAGTGGGTATTGAAAAAATTATTGTTCCAGGGGATTATTCAATTCCCATATCGGGAAAATGGCAGCAGTATATTGATTATTATGCTGGCAGAATTAATGCCGAACAATTATCTTTTCAACTGCCAAAAACAAGAATAAGTATTGAAAGGGCAAGTGTTAATGTAGATTATGATAATTGTATTTATCAAATGAGATCTAGTGGCATCCGAGCAATTTCTATCCAAAAACCCTTTCCTACTTTTGCAGTTAGTGTTAGCGGTGGTGGTGCCATGATTCCAGTGTATAGCAAGGAAAGAAGACATTTAAGTCTCTTAGAAATAAAAAGATTAATGGGATTTGCCGATGATTATTATTTTCCTGTTTCTCGCACCGCTGCTATTAAACAACTTTCTAACGCTGTCTGTCCCCCAGTCATTAAACATATTGGTATAAATATTACTAAATCACTTAATTAGCTCGATTTAGCCGGTCTTCAATATTTTCTTGACTGGGGAAAATAATCTTAGTTACTTCAGGAAAAGCTAAGACGCATTCTGAACATTTATCAGGAGCATAGTTACAAAGATTACAGATTGGCCATTTGCATTTATTACAATAGAAGCAGAGAGCTTGAAAATTGTCATCGGCACTATTTCCACCTTTTTCTACGGGAATCCGATGATCCCAAACTAAACGCACTCGATCCCTAGCATAGGTATTTTGATTGATATTTTCTTTCTTTTTAAGAATTGAGCCAGAAAAATTACATTTATTTTTTTGTTGTTCTAAGATATTTCTCTGAATTAGGGATGAGGGAGGTGTTCTAATCGGTGGTTTAGTAGTAGTAAAAAGTCGTTGATGATCGGAACTATCTAAAATATATTTTTGACTGCCTAATCTTTTTTGTCCTGGGGGAGCATAAATAAAATTAAATCCCTCTTCATTCCAAAGTTCGCTAAAGGGTTTATTAGCATCAGCATAGGAGTCTTGAATTAAATTTTCAGGAATTTTACCCTTGAGTATAGTTTTTATCTCTTGTAAATTATTGGTCGCATTAGTTAGATCGCTCTCACAACCTTCTCCATACCTAATCAGAGTTAGCAAAGCAGCAATAGTTCTTTTTTTATATAAAATAATTACTCTGTTATCATTAAAGATAATTAAATATCCTTTTCCCTGAGGATTCTTGGTAATTTCCCTAATATCTTCTAACTTGATCCCACTCATCTTAATACCTCTAGAGACTACAGATAACTGGCTGTTAAAAATTGTCAGATACCCCCGCCTATCGGCACCCCCCTTATCAAGGTGAGCAGGAGGGATCAAAGACAAAATCTATCTTCAATTTAATTGAAACCACCTACTTATATTTATCAAATGAGGTCTAGTGGCATCCGAGCAATTTTTATCCAAAAACCCTTTCCTACTTTTGCGGTTATCGTTAGCGATGGTGGTGCCATGATTCCATTGTATAGCAAGGAAGGAAGACATTTAAGTCTCTTAGAAACAAAAAGATTAATTTTCCTGTTTCTCGCATCGCTGCTATTAAACAACTTTCTAACGCTGTCTATCTCCCAGTAATCGTTACTCTGCCGATGGTTGTGAGTGTCATTTAAGCATCCTCCTCAGTGTGTATTTAAAAGTTTTACATGGCATCAATAGTTCCATCTGACACCTTTTTCGCCTCCCGTTTTCCATCCCTTTCCATTGCGACAATCAATATGAACGAAGCCCTTTTTCGCCCCCCAACCCAAGGCACCATACCAGTGTTGATCTACCCACTTTTGAAATTCAAACACATCTCCATGAGCAGGGCAAATATCGACCGCAGTTCCTCGGATATGCTGCGAGTTACTTACCCCTCCCACAGCACGATTGATTTGCTCAGGGCGATACCCAGAAGTGATGATAATTGGCTTACCGTAGTCATTGCGAATCTTCTCCAACTCTCGCATAATCGTGAGTATGTTATGTTGCACAGTGGTGTCCTGCGGAATGCGTTGGGCATCGTTTCGTAAGTTTTCTCCTAGAGTGAAATGGGGGGTTAAATGGGTGGACATATCACTCCAATCTACATCTTTTGGAGTCAAAATTTTGGGCATTTCCCTAACCACTTCGACTTTGCTAACCTGATCGCTAGATTCTCTCGCTGCCTTGCCTGTTTCGGGTTGTGCGGCTAACTCTTCTGTATGCAAAGGTGTAGAAGGTAATTCTTTGATAACTTGACAAGCTTTATCGTAATAACGTTGACGATCCGCTAGTCCGTTATAACCACCATTAACCTTTTTTGTTACCTCTCTAACAGTTCCACCCCGATCGCAAAGAGCATTCATGTTATTATTCTTCCACCAAAATCCAGCACTGGTAAAAGGATAATTGGCACCAACGTAATCTGCGCCATCCATCACCTTGGGATCATTAATAAAACGAGAAAAAGCTTGATAATTATACTTACCAGTCAATTGAATTGCACCTGCTCCGCGATACTTTTTCCCTTCACCAATTTTCGTATTACCTAGCTCTTTTGCTTTAGGATAGGGGGGATCATATGTTCGTTGAGCAGCTACTTGGCTCGGCCCCCAAATTTCCGTCATGTATTGCAAACCTGCACTTTCATGGGCTGTTTGGCTGAGAAAATGTCTAATTCGTGGCACTGTATTAATTTCAAATCGCTGTAAACAAGAGTTTAAGTCATTGAATTGTTTATCACTCATTTTACGTCCATAGACAGACTCAGCTTGCTGACGAGTTACAAGATTAACGCCTTGATGCTGACTTGATTCTGGCGCGGATACAGATGATAGGCTATTGTCTTTGCTAGATTCTTGCCAAGGTAAATGCCAATGATCCGACCAAAGATACCAAGTGCCAGCACCGTAGTCTAACTCCACTAGGCAATGTCCGTCAATTTCTTCTGAATACTTGAGGACTTTGTACTCTTTGCCCGCAGGAACTTCTTTTTTCTCGTTGTCAGCGAGTTGTGATGAATCAATCGGCTGCTTTTTCAGATAGGTTTTAGTGGTTGCTTGAATCTCTGTTTCGGGGGGAGCGGCGACCAAATCCTCCCGATTCTGGGTTACTGTTGGCGTTGAGGTGACAGGTTTCGCTGGCTCAGAAATTTGAATTTCATCAGGTAAGGCTTTTCCGTCATAGACAGACTCAGCTTGCTGACGAGTGACAAGATTAACGCCTTGATGCTGACTTGATTCTGGCGCGGATACAGATGATAGGCGATTGTCTTTGCTAGATTCTTGCCAAGGTAAATGCCAATGATCCGACCAAAGATACCAAATGCCAGCACCGTAGTCTAACTCCACTAGGCAATGTCCGTCAATTTCTTCTGAATACTTGAGGACTTTGTACCCTTTGCCCGCAGGAACTTCTTTTTTCTCGTTTTCACCGAGTTCTGATGAATCAATGGGTTGCTTTTTCAGATAGGTTTTAATGGTTGCTTTAATCTTTGTATTGGGGGGAGCAGCGACCAAATCTGCCCGATTCTGGGTTACTGCTGACGTTGAGGTGACAGGTTTCGCCGCCGCAGGAAGTTGAATTTCATCAAGTAAGGCTTTTCCGTTAGTCTGTTGACTTAGCCAATCTTGATTTTGGATCAGCCAGTTTTTTATGGAATTATTTCCCCCATCTACTCCATCCCTTTCGTACTCGTCAATAGCTTGCGCTAGTCCTTTCCGCTGCTCAACAGCAAACAAATCCTTGAGGATATTATCCCTTGATTGAGAATTGCCAAGGCCAATTCTAGCGATCGCCCGATTCATTTCGTACTTCCAGCTATCTCCCTCCGTTGATGCCCCTGGTATTCGCAGTTCGATGGCGCGATCGAGATAGAAGATAGCTTTGTCTAAATCAGGAGGCTGTGAACTGATATAAGCATAACCTAACTCTGCATTATACGAGGGATTATTGTTATCACTGGCTACCAGAGCCTCAAAAATCGGAATTGTTCTACTGACCCGATCTTTAAATGTTAGAGTTCGCCTTCCCAAGCTACGGGCATCATGGGCAACATTAAAAACAATTTTTTTAACATCATCAGTAGCGCCTTCAAGTTTCTCTTGCATTTCTGATAATTCTGACTGATTTAGCCCGTTTTGAATCTGCTGGTTGACTAGATTGCGGATGTGTATTTTTTCTTCGAGTTCCTTGGACTGAGATTCTGCTTTCTCTTTGGCTAGGTCAGCGGTTTTTATACGCTCCATTACCTTCTCTAATGCCGCATCCAGGATGGCCTTACCGCCGTAGCCGCCCACCAATCCAGTGACAAAAATTGTGATTTCCAAGCCTTGATCGCCGCGTTGCTTAAGTTCTTGGGGTAAGACAGAATAGGCAATAAATGCCCCGCTTATTCCGACAAAAATTTCCGCTAAAAAGCCGGGGTTGAGATTATTGGGATTTTTCTTACTCCAAGACGGCAATTCTAACTCGCCGTCAAGTAATATGGAGTAAAGTAACCCGCCTAATGCCCCAGCCAATACCAGACTTAGATAGAGAGGATTTATGTTTATATTTATATTTTTGAAGAAACCAATAATATTAATGGCTTTGACGACCTGGATACACTCTAAGGTTCTTTTTGGATCTGGTGGACAGGGAGACGTAGTTGTAAGACTGATTAACCAAGCAAAGCCCAGAGCCATACCAAGTCCAAAGGCAAAGGTAAGAATGAAATTGACAGTTTTTTTGGGGTAGGAAAATTTAGGGAAAAGTTTTTGTTCTGGTTTGTTCATGAACTTAGACTCGAAAACTTAGTTTGTTTACTGTTGAAAAATTAGTTTTATCGGCGGGTATTAATTGGCTTAGATGACTTAATCTCACTGTTACTTATCCGTCGGAATTATCCTGTCCGTTGTTGCTATCTTTATTCAGAGAGCGGGGCGACTTACCTAATAAATCTCCTAACTTACCATTTAGTAAAGATTGGATCAGTAACATACCACTTGTGCAAAGCCTTAACTTGTTAATCCCTTCTCTATTTCCATTTGCGATCAGAAAGCAACCAGCATCAAAGTAACCACAAAAGTCAGTCCTATCGGCACTAAAGAGAAACTGCCGTTACTTGGCGGTGAATTTGATCGGGAAGGATCAGGGGAAGACTGAGCGACAATAACGGGCTCTGTTTGGCTGGGTTGTATTGGTCTCATGTAGTAAAGATTCAGATCAGGAAATTCCAGCGATTCTAACATTTATGGTTTTCCGGTAGATAATATGTTAACAAAAATTTGTAACCGTTCAGGGGTAGATCTGTTTCATTTACAGGGTGAGCGCATCTCAAACCCTATTGACAATTGTGCAATTTTGTGGTTTGCGTGGGCATTTCCAGTGATACCAGTCAATCAGAATAGTTACGAACTCTTAATATTTGGTCGATTTTTGCTTAACAATTGAGATAGAAAATTATACTCAAATATGCCTGAATCACCTTCTAGGTGAGCAACTCACATAAGCTGTTAAAACCCGAAAAAAAAGGGCGAACAAAATTCACCCTAACAGACACAGTAATCATCCTACAAAGTACCGATAAACTGATCAAGGCGATCGAATCCTTTTTCAATCGTCTTTAGGTCTGTAGCGTAGGAAAGACGAATACAATCATCGGCACCGAAAGCAATACCGGGGATAGCAGCTACTTTTTGGGTTTCGAGCAGTTTCTGACAAAAATCCCGTGATTTTAAACCAGTTTGACTAATATCGATAAACACATAAAAAGCACCGTTGGGAGTAGGACAATTGAGTCCGGGAATGGCTCGCACTCGTTCTAAAATATACTGTCGGCGCTCGCTAAAAGCTTTGACCATTTCCTCGATGCAATCTTGGGAACTCTCCAAAGCAGCGATCGCACCGTATTGGGCAAAAGTGCAGACATTGGAGGTACTATGACTTTGGATCTTAGTCATAGCCTTGACAATTTCCACCGGTCCTGCTATGTAACCGACGCGCCACCCCGTCATCGAGAAAGCTTTAGCAAAACCATTACTAATAATACTGCGCTGAAAGATTTCCGGACCAAAAGAAGCGATACTGCGGTGAATTGCGCCATCGTAGAGGATTTTCTCGTAAATTTCATCAGAAACCACTAAAATATCCTTTTCAACCACAATTTTTGCTAAAGCTGCGATTTCTTCGGGAGTATAGACAATACCGGTGGGATTAGAGGGAGAATTGAGAACAAATAATTTAGTTTTCGGTGTAATTGCCGCTTCTAGCTGTTCGGGGGTAATTTTATAGTGATTCTCTAGGCTAGTGTTGACGATAACCGATGTTCCCCCCGCTAACGTCACCATTTCAGGATAACTCAACCAGTAGGGTGCGGGAATAATTACTTCGTCCCCCGCTTCAATTAACGCCATGATCAGATTGTAGAGAGACTGTTTACCGCCATTGGTGACGATGACATTATCGGCATTGTATGCTAGTTGATTATCCCGCAGCAATTTCTCGGCGATGGCTTTTCTTAACCCCGCTTCCCCGGCAGCCGGTCCGTAGCGAGTTTTTCCCTCATCGAGGGCCTTTTTCGCGGCAGCTCTGATGTGAGTGGGTGTGTCGAAATCTGGCTCCCCGGCGCTAAAACTACAGACATCTTCGCCGTTTTTCTTCATTTCCTTGGCCAGAGAGTCGATAGCTAGGGTAAGGGAGGGGGTGACTTGATTGACTCGTGACGCTAGTTTCATAGTATTTTACCCTGAAAGGGCTTTTCTGATGACCTACACAACCTTTAGTATTGTCCATTACCCCGATTGTTCTGGGTGTTTTTTTATATAATCTCCGGAATTGCGGCGCTTAGGTATGGGAATGGGGAAGTGGGGTGTGGGGTGTGGGGTGTGGGGTGATGGGGTGTGGGGTGTGGGGTGTGGGGTGTGGGGTGTGGGGTGTGGGGTGTGGGGTGTGGGGTGGTCACTGCGTGCGCGTTGCGGGGGGAAGTGGGGTGTGGGGTGTGGGGTGTGGGGTGTGGGGTGTGGGGTGTGGGGTGATGGGGAAGTGGTCTGTGTGGTGTGTGCTGAAGGCTAACTGGGGTGTGGGGTGTGGTGTGTGGGGTGGGGGGTGTGGGGTTAGTGTTGTTTGGGTTGTGGGGTGTGGGGTGGGGGGTGAGGGGGTTGTGTTTTATGTGTTATGGGGTGTCAGGTGGGGTG
>NZ_JAPZRB010000430.1:0-21797 GCF_027531105.1 Microcystis sp. LE18-22.4A | reverse complement strand
AACAAAAGAGCATTGTTCACAATCAAAAACTCTTTCGGATAAAGATAGAGACTCTTTTTTGTATCCACAATTGGAACAGATTTTGCTACTGGGGAACCATCTATCAGCTACGATTAACTCCGCACCATACAACTGAGTTTTATAATCAAGTTGTCTCCGGAACTCGTAAAATCCCATGTCTTGAACAGCTTTAGCTAATTTATGATTAGCCATCATTCCAGACACATTTAAATCCTCAATTACTATCTGACCGTGGTTCTTGGCCAGATAATTGGTGAGTTTATGCAACGTATCTTTACGAATGTTAGCTATTTTAAAATGAAATTTAGCGATTTGTCGTTGGGCTTTTTTCCAATTACTTGAACCTTTGATTTTACGTCGGTTTAAGTATTGTAGTCTGGACAGCTTTTTCTCATATTTTCGATAACTTTTGGCTCCTTCAAATATCTCCCCTGTTGATAAAGTAGCTAAGGTTAGCTGAATAAATCTAAAAACCTTGTTGGGTAAGACTTTTAGACTTTTTGTCAATCAAAAAGTACCAGATATGGGAGTGGTCGGGGGGAAAATTCCTGGACTTTTTCCCTGAAAATTAGGTAATTTACCCCCTCAAAATGGGTAAAACCCCACACCCCACACCCCACACCCTACACCCTGCCCCTAGGAAAAACTTTTTCAGCAGACCCTAGCTAAAGATTTAACCCCCAGATCACAACCAACCACCTCATAAATTTTCTCAGTTGTTTGCTGCTCAATCTCAATCTTAAAACTGATAAACCATCTAGCAGCCTTTTTGCTAATAGTGACAGATTTTGGCTGGCATCTATATGGTAGCCGCTCGTAAGTTTTTAACCAACCAATCCCAGGAACTTTTATCTTTTGATGAGCCACTTTAAGGCTACCATCTAGAGTAAAACTATCCTGTTTACCTTTTTTCTTGAACTTTGGTGGTTTAGCTATCTTTTTGAAGCATCGTTTCCACGCATCAGATAAAGCTCTTAATGCCCATTGAGGAGCGCATTTAGACACTTGATAATACCAATCCTGCTCAGATTTAACTAATGCTACTAACCATTTAGGTCGATCAATAGCCCTAGAAAACTTGATTTTATCTGAGAGGGTTAGCTTTGTTATGAGCCAAGATTTGCTTAGTTAAAGCTAATCCCCAGTTCCAAGCATGATGAGCAGTTCCTGCGTGTTGAGCTAATAATGAGCGTTGTTGATTATTCAGTTTTAATTCAGTCTTGAATCCTAGTAGCAACGTCCCTTAACTCCTCTACGATTTTTCTATTTTTATCACTTCTGGAGCCATACAACCTAGCAGAAAATAAAGTAATAATTTCTAAGACATCTGGCACTAAATCCTCCTCAAATGTACTGTCTTCAGTTCGATTGATAATGACAACTTCAGTTCCAAAGTGTTCACACAGACTAAAGATTAATTCACTACCAAATCTAAGCAGTCTATCTTTATGAGTTAAGACTAATCTCTCTACTTTACTATCAACAATCAATCTGATTAATCGCTTTAATCCTTTCTTGTTGTAGTTAAGTCCCGAACCTAGATCGTCTATAATTTCAACTTGCCAACCGTTTTGAGCGCAAAACAGTTCGACAACTTCTTTTTGACGTTCCAAATCCTTTCTTTGGTCATGACTAGAAACACGGCAATAACCAACGGTATAAGAGAGATTCTCTCTTACTCCAAGCAACTGAGAAACGGTATAACGCCGATGTCCGTTAGCGGTTCTTTCGGGTATTAGTTTACCTTCGGACTCCCAACGTCTTAAAGTTGATACGCTTACACCTTTTAATTTAGCCGCTTCTGATATGGTTAACTTACTCATAAAACTATAATAGCACAAGTTGCGAGCAAGTTTAGATAATATTAGTTAGATTTTTGGTTTTTGTTTCTGACCCTTTTCCCTACATTTGCGGAAAATTTTTTGATTTAGGCAAGAGATCTAATGATAAGATATAGATCTGGCTGCCTTGGAGAGGTGGCAGAGTGGTCGATTGCGCTCGACTTGAAATCGAGTAACCAGCAATGGTTCGTGGGTTCAAATCCCACCCTCTCCGTACTCAACCAATCAAATTTGGACTCAGGTTGCCCGATTGTTCGTAGACAGGGGAAAATAAAATATACTAGGCTAAAAGGATAATATTGAGGCAGTAGCCCCCTGGCATGGTTTTTTGGAAAAGATTGTTTAATAGCTCGGAAGTCACTGCATCTCCTGACTATTCGGGAGACTTGGTAGAGGTTGCCCAGAATGACCTCGGACAGACGCGAGTGTTTTTTAGTACCGATCGAGAGCTAGATCTATATGAGTTAGAAGAACTTTGTGACTCGGTAGGTTGGGCCCGTCGTCCTTTACGCAAAGTTAAAAAGGCGATCGAATGTAGTTTTTTAGTGGTGTCGATGTGGGAAGTGCGAGGTAATCGCCGTCGTTTAGTGGGTTTTGCCCGTGCCACTTCCGATCACGCTTTTAATGCTACAGTCTGGGATGTGGTTGTTCATCCTCACTATCAAAGTAAAGGCTTTGGTAAAGCATTAATGAAATTTATGATCAGGAAGTTGCGGGGTGAGGACATCAGTAATATAACTCTTTTCGCCGATCCGCAGGTGGTGGATTTTTATCGTCGTCTCGGTTTTGTTCTCGATCCCGAAGGTATCAAAGGTATGTTTTGGTATCCCGATTAAGAATGCGGATCTTGGGCTATACTAAAAAAGGAGTTTATTTCGGGATGTAGCGCAGCTTGGTAGCGCGCCTGCTTTGGGAGCAGGATGCCGCAGGTTCAAATCCTGTCATCCCGACTTGAGAGAAAATTCTTAAAATCCTAACTTTGTCTCCTTTCCGGTTGACAAAAAAGGCTGCCTTCTTTTATTGCTAAACTTAGGTGAATTAGCCAGAAAATTAGGGAGTTTGGGGAGAGAAGCAGGAGATTCTTGGGGAATAATCGGGGTTTTTCTCGAGAAAAATTGCCCTTGCCTCCCCTTGTCTCCCACTGCTCCTTGTAATATCTCCACAGACGATTATTCTTCTTCTTCGTAATCCTCCTCGAAATCGTCCTCATCTCCTTCCTCATCCGGTTCTGACCAGCGATCGCTGATGGGTTGGCGACTAAAGCGACTGCTGCCGCGGGAGGAGAGGAAAGCCATCTCATCATCCTCTAAATCGACCACATCACCCTCAGCGTAGGCGCGAGCGGTTTGATCGTCAAGAATCATATCGCTATCCTCGCTACTATCGCCGAAACCGGGACGAGGGGGCAAGCCGAGGCCGCCGGGGGGAGCGTAATAGCTACGATTGTTGTAGTTATATTCCTCCTCTGGGGGGGTGTAATCGCTGATCCCCGCCGTGTTTTCGTGGGAATTGAAGCCAGTACCCGCCGGAATCAGACGACCGATAATCACGTTTTCCTTGAGACCCCGTAACCAGTCGGACTTGCCTTCGATCGCCGCTTCGGTGAGGACGCGGGTGGTTTCTTGGAAGGAGGCGGCACTGATAAAGCTATCGGTATTCAAGGAAGCTTTGGTGATCCCCAGTAGTACAGGCGTATATTTAGCTGCCGCCCCACCGGTGATCGACATGGCTTCGTTTACCGTCTCCACCTGTCGCAGTTCCAACAATTCCCCGGGTAACATACTGGTATCGCCGCCGTCATCGATCCGCACCTTAGAGGTCATCTGACGCACGATCACTTCAATATGTTTATCGGCAATATCGATACCTTGGGATTGGTAAACCGACTGTACCTGATCAACGAGGAACATCTGGGTTTTTTCCAAGGCTTTCAGGGCTGCCTCGTAACTGCCCAGGCTATCCACATAATAATTAAAGAACACCTCTAAAATCTCGTGGGGATTAGCCTGACCATCGGTTAACGCCTGACCCACATCAATACGCTGATTATCGCTCACCAGAGGGTTTTGACTGCCTAAAAGCGGATATTCACTGATCGTGCCGTCATCCTCGACCACCTTAATATCGACGATCTCAGAATCTTGGTACTCCACTTGACAAACTCCCGGTTTGCGTGCCAGGACACAGGCCTCTTTCGGTTTGCGGGCTTCGAGCAGTTCTTCGATTCTCGGCAAACCTTGAATGATATCCCCAGTTTTCGAGCGCTCAAACACCAACAGCACCAAATTATCGCCCCGTTGGACCAGATCTCCCTCGTCGATGTGCAGAATTGCCCCGGCCGATACTCGGTAGGGTCGGGCCTTACGCAGACGGATTTCATAGCCAGTGGCGGTTTTGTCAACGGCCAGCACTTGACCGGAATTGGGGGCTAAAACTCCGGCAGCGATCTCAGCTTCGGCGATTACCAGATCCCCGGCTTTGACGGTGGGAGCAACAGCGAGCGGGAGAATAAACTCGTCACGGTCACTCACAATTAAAAGACGGCGCACCGCTTCGCTGCCCTTGCGAATCCCGCGAATTTCTCCAGCTTCCTTACACTGGATTTCGGTTCTGGCCACCACTGCCCCCGGTGGAATTTCATCGCCATCTTGGACGAGAACGCGAGTCTGAATATTACCCCCTAAAGGATCATTATCACTATCTCGACGCAGCACCAGAGATTCGAGAATAACTAACTGTAAACGCTGACAATCGCTGTCCTCAATCGGTTCTAACTCGATATCGGCCGTCAGATGGGAGACCGATTCTGGTTCTTCGCCCTTAATTTCTAGGACTAATTGGGTGCTGATCAGTTGACAACCCTCGACGGATTTAACTCTTTCCCCGTCTTTAAAGAAAATGCGCTGTACCGATCGCAGTTCGATATGTCGTCCTCCTTCTTGGTTAGCGGAACCTTGGGTGGGAGAAGTGGATTGGTCTTGTACGGTGAACTCCTGTACCGGTCGCAGCAGTAATCCCAAACCCTCGTTAGTTTCCACCCATTCCGCTTGCCGTAACTCCTCGATCGTGACTTCGGGAGTCAACTGTGTCCCGGGGTAAATTAACTGTTCTTGGGCAATTCCAGAGGATTCCGGTTCGAGATCCATAAATAACAGCCCCGGTTTGACAATGATCTCCCGGAGGATGTCATTTTTTTGGATGACTTCCACCACACCGCTAGAGTTACAGAAGATGTCTTTAACCACTTCTTCCCCTGCTTCCACATACTGCCCATCTTCCACCTGTAAGAGGGAGATATCTTTATTGACTTCGTGGGTTTCTTCGGGAATCCAGAGGATCGTGCCGCCTTTGGTGATTTCATAACCCTGTTTGCGGCTGCCTTTGGAGACTTCGATATCGACGTATTTAATCATCCCGCCGGTGTGGGTTTGATAGCGATCGTCGATTAACTCGGCGACAATGGCATGATTCTGTACTTTTGTCCCCGGAGTGGTTTTCAGCAGGAAGCGTTGACCATCGACCGTATGAATAATAAATTGTTCTCGACCGGCACTACTTTCTACTTTTACTTCGGCCTGATCCAAGGACACGGAAGCGGTGACGATATCGATTTCCCGGCTATTGGGGGCTAAACGCACCAAACCGCCGTTAGTGGATACCAGCTTAGTTTCCGCCAGAACATCCCCCACTTGTACTGTATCGCCGTTACTGACCACGGGTTCGGCCCCGGTTGGCAAGTTATACACTTCTCCGGAGAGAATCCATAGTAATCCCCCCCGTTGGGCGATGCGGGTGGTGTTGCCTTGGCGATCGGTTTTTTCCTCTGGGACTAATTGGGAGAATAGCACCTCGCCAGCTAAGTCACTGGTTACGTCTTTTGTGGCTTTTTCCGTGGATTTTTGGACTTTATCGGAGGTAATTTCCGCTAGTAACTGTTCCTCGCTTACTGTTGCCCCATCGGTGACAAATAGCAGTGATCCCGGAGTCAAAGAGTAGGTGACAGTTTCTTTAGTTTTATCCTTGGGTGTTAATTTAATTTCCCCCGGTGCCTCCACCTGGTCCCGTTCATCCCCGTGGCGAGTTCGCACGTTACGGATACTTAACCCCGGCAGAAAACGCACGCTTCCCTCGAAGGGACTCCGCACTTGCCGGGCCACTTCTCCGGTAAATACGCCCCCGGTGTGGAAGGTACGCATGGTTAACTGAGTTCCCGGTTCCCCGATCGATTGGGCGGCAATAATCCCCACTGCTTCCCCCATATCCACCGGATGACCGTGGGCCAGACTCCAACCGTAACAGGTTTGGCAAACCGAGCGGGCCGCTTCACAGGTTAACGGGCTGCGGACTTTGATTTTATCGACGAGTCGCCCTAGTTTTTCGGCGGTTTCGTCATCGATAATCTGGTTGCGGGTGGCGATCACTTCTCCATTGACCACCACATCTTCGGCCAAGGAACGACCTAATAGGCGATCGCTTAAGGGAATTAACACGCGATCGCCATCGGTCATGGCGGTTAATTCAACATAACGATTAGTGCCACAATCTGCCTCGCGGACGATGACATCTTGGGACACATCCACCAGACGACGGGTCAGATAACCGGAATCTGCCGTCCGTAGGGCTGTATCAACTAAACCTTTGCGCGCCCCGTAGGAGGAAATAACGTATTCGGTAACGGTCAATCCTTCCCGGAAGTTAGTCTTAATCGGGAGGTCAATAATTTCCCCCTGGGGATTAGCCATTAATCCCCGCATTCCCACTAACTGACGCACTTGGCTCATATTGCCCCGCGCTCCCGAGAAAGCCATCATATAGACGGAGTTGAGGGGATCGGTCACTTGGAAGTTGCGAATTACTTCATCTTTAAGCGATTCAGATGTACTATTCCAAGTGTCAATTACTTTTTGGAAGCGTTCCACTTCGGTGATTTCCCCGCGCACATAACGCTGTTCGGTTTGCCGGATTTCCTGTTCGGCACTTTCGATCATCTGTCGTTTAGCCGGCGGTACGGTTAAATCATCCACACTAATGGAAACCCCCGCTTTGGTAGCGAAACGAAACCCGAGGTTTTTCAATTCATCGGCCATTTGTGAACAGCGCGCCGAACCGTAGTTTTGATAGGCCCAAGCGATCAATTTTTTCAGTTTTCCTTTGTCAACAGTTTGGTTATAAAACATCTCGATCCGGGTAACAAGTAAACAGCTATTAGCTATCAGCCATCGGTGAACAGTAACAAGATTGGTTATAAGGTTTAGGTGTGGGGTGTTGGGGTTTTAGGGTTTTAGGGTTTTAGGGTGTTGGGGTGTTAGGGTTTTAGGGTGTTGGGGTGTTGGGGTGTTGGGGTTTTAGGGTTTTAGGGTTTTAGTTGAATTCCCCCATTTCCCCATTTCCCCATTTCCCCATTTCCCCATTTCCCCATTTCCCCATTTCCCCATTTCCTCATTTCCCCATTTCCCCATTTCCCCATCACCTAACCCCTCACTGATCACTGAAATTACACTTCCGATTCTTCTTCTTCAAGGTCTTCCGTGGTTAAGGATTCGTAGGTGGGGCGAGAGGGGGCGCGACGACCGACATCGACCATCAGATCCACCTCCACATCGCGGGAAGTACCATCGGGGGCATTTTCCACCTTGTGAACGGCGATATCGAGGCCGAGGGATTGCAATTCTCGCATCAAAACCTTAAAGGATTCTGGCGTACCCGGGCGGGGAATCGGCTTGCCTTTTACGATCGCATTTAAAGCCTCATTCCGTCCTTGCATATCATCGGATTTTACCGTTAGCAATTCCTGCAAGGTATAGGCCGCCCCGTAGGCCTCTAGGGCCCAGACTTCCATTTCTCCGAAGCGCTGACCCCCCTGTTGAGCTTTACCGCCCAGGGGTTGCTGGGTAACCAAGGAGTAGGGACCGGTAGAACGGGCGTGAATTTTATCATCAACCAAGTGAACCAGTTTTAACATATAGGCCATACCGACGGTAACGGGACGGTCAAAGGGTTCCCCGGTGCGACCATCGTAGACGGTGACTTTGCCGGCGTGTTCTTCCTTGAACACCCAATCGCGATTGGGTTTTTTCGAGGCACTTTCTAGCAATCCGTGGACGGTTAAACGGCTGGCTTCTTCCCCGTACATTTCGTCAAAGGGAGTAATCTTAAAGCGTACGCCCAGATTTTCCCCGGCCCAACCCAGTAAACATTCAAACACCTGACCGACGTTCATGCGACTGGGAACCCCCAGGGGATTGAGAACGATATCGACGGCACGACCATCGGGGAGGTAGGGCATATCTTCTAGGGGCAGAATCCGAGAAATAATCCCTTTATTGCCGTGACGACCCGCCATTTTATCGCCCACTTGGATTTTGCGTTTTTGGGCAACATAGACCCGCACCACCATATTGGCCCCGGGGGGTAATTCATCCCCCTGTTCGCGGGTAAATACCCGCACATCTACTACCCGGCCTTTTTCGCCGTTGGGGACGCGTAGGGAGTTATCCCGTACATCCCGTGCCTTTTCGCCGAAAATTGCCCGCAGTAGTTTTTCTTCGGGGGGTTGGTCTGATTCGCCTTTCGGGGTGACTTTCCCCACGAGGATATCGCTGGCTTCTACCCAGGCACCGATGCGAATAATGCCGCGTTCATCGAGGTTTCGCAGGGCATCTTCACCGACGTTGGGAATTTCCCTGGTGATTTCCTCTGGCCCAAGTTTAGTTTGACGGGCTTCGATTTCGTATTTTTCGATGTGGATACTGGTATAGACATCTTGTGCCACCAGTCGTTCACTGATTAAAATCGCGTCTTCGTAGTTATAGCCTTCCCAGGGCATATAGGCGACGAGGATATTCTGGCCGAGGGCGATTTCTCCTCCTTCGGTGGCGGAACCATCGGCGAGAATCTGCCCGGGGACAACCTGTTCACCTTGATAGACTAAAGGACGCTGATTTAAGCAGGTATCTTGGTTAGAGCGTTGATATTTCTGAATTTCGTACTCGATCTCGCTCTTGCCAAAAATCTCTTTGTCTTCATCCGCCACTTTGATGCGAATCCGGTTAGCATCGACGTAGGAAACGACCCCATTGGTACGCGAAACGATGACCATACCGGAGTCGCGAGCGGCCTGTGCTTCCAATCCGGTACCCACAAGGGGACGTTCGGGACGCAGCAGGGGAACCGCTTGTCGTTGCATATTAGAACCCATGAGGGCGCGGTTAGCGTCGTCGTGTTCGAGGAAGGGAATCAGGGAAGTTGCCACCGAGACAATTTGGACGGGGGAAACACAAACGTAGTCCACTTGTTCGGGGGAAGTGGTGGAGAATTCCTGCCGATAGCGCACCGGGATAGTTTCGCCGAGGATATAACCATTTTCATCGGTGGCCACGTCTCCGGGAGCCACCCGCAGATCGTCTTCTTCGTCGGCGGTTAGGTATTTAACGGGGAGATCATAGCGTACTCGGCCATTTTCCACCACATAACAGGGGGTTTCAATAAAACCGTAGTCGTTGACGCGAGCGTAGGTGGCCAGGGAACCGATTAAACCGGCGTTGGGACCTTCTGGGGTTTCCACCGGACAAATGCGACCGTGGTGGGAGGGGTGGATGTCGCGCACGGCAAAACCGGCCCGTTCCCGGGTGAGACCGCCGGGGCCGAGGGCGGAAATGCGGCGTTTATGGGTCAATTCCGCTAGGGGATTGGTTTGATCCATGAACTGGGAGAGTTGCGAGGAACCAAAGAATTCTTTAATCGCCGCTACTAGGGGTTTCGGGTTGACTAGGGAAGCGGGGGTGAGGTTTTGGGATTCGCTGACGGTCATCCGTTCCCGAATGATTCTTTCTAAGCGGTTTAAACCCACTCGCACTTGGTTTTGTAGCAGTTCACCCACGGAACGGACGCGACGGTTGCCGAGGTGGTCGATGTCGTCGGTGTTGCCGATGTCAAATTCGAGGTTAATTAGGTAGTCGATCGCTGCTAAGATGTCGGTGGTGGTCAGAACGCGCTGGTTATCGGGGACGTTGAGGCGTAGTTTTTTGTTGAGTTTATAACGACCAACGCGACCGAGATCGTAGCGTTTATTGTCAAAAAAGCGCGATTCGAGCAGTTGTTGTCCGCCGGTGACGGTGGGAGGTTCCCCGGGGCGTAGTTTGCGGTACAGGTCGAGGAGGGCCTCTTCTTCGCTGGGATTGCCTTCTTTGTCGAGGGTTTTTTGGTAGAATTCGGGATGGCGTAGGGAGTCAAAGATTTCGTTATCGCTCAATCCGATCGCTTTCAGGAGAACTTGGGCGGATAATTTGCGGGTTTTGTCGATTCTGACCCAGACTAAGCCGTTTTTGTCGGTTTCAAATTTTAACCAAGCTCCTCGGTTGGGAATCAGGGAAGCGGAGTAGGTACGGCGACCGTTTTTGTCGATTTCGGCTTTGTAGTAAACACCGGGGGAACGGACGATCTGATTGACGATGACTCGTTCGGCCCCGTTAATGATAAAGGTTCCCCGTTCGGTCATCAGGGGTAAATCGCCGATAAAGACTTCCTGTTCGATGTTTTCTCCCGTTTCTTTGTTGATTAGACGGGTGGGAACGTACATCTGAACGGAATAGGTGCTATCGCGTCGTTTGGCTTCATCGACGTTGTATTTCGGTTCTTTGAGTCTGTAGTCCTGGCCGAGGAAATGTAGTTCTAATTTACCTGTATAGTCGCTGATGGGGGAAAAGCTATTCAGTTCCTCGATTAGTCCTTCTTCCAAAAACCACCGAAAACTGGAGTGTTGGATTTCGATGAGGTCGGGTAAGAGGTTAAAGGTAAGATTGTTCATTATGGTTACAAGGGCTGATGACACGATAGCGACGGTCGGATATCAGTGAGCGGTGAGGGGTTAGGTGATGGGGTATTGGGGAGAAAAGCCGTCTCCTGAATACTGACTCCTTTCTCCTGTCTCCTGTCTAATAAACTATGTTTTTTAACTGGGGAGTTGAAATAAGTTGCGGGCGTTCTGGGTGGTTTGTTCGGCTAGGGTTTCGACCGGATAGCCGCGCAGACGGGCGACGGTTTCGGCCACATGGAAGACGAAAGAGGGTTCACAAGGTTTACCGCGGTGGGGATTGGGTGAGAGAAAGGGGCAATCGGTTTCGATCAGTAGGCGATCGCTGGGGACAATTTGGGCGGCAGCTTGCACAGTTTTACTGTTTTTGAAGGTGACAATGCCGCTAAAGCTGATGTAAAAACCCAAATCTAAAAACCATTGAGTTTCTTCGGGGTTGCCAGTCCAGCAGTGCATCACGCCGCGAATTTTGCCCACTTGTTGGCGAAAGGCGCTGATTTCCTCCCGCATGACCAGGGCCGCATCTCGACAATGGATAATCACGGGTTTATCGAGACGATGGGCGATTTCTAATTGCGTCCAAAAGACCTGTTTTTGCTGCTCTTGATTATCCGCTTTATAGAAGTCTAAACCCATTTCCCCGATCGCCACGACGCGCCGATCAGATCGGGCTAGGGATTCGATCTGATCGGCACTATTATCTCGCCATTTTTGGGCATCTAGGGGATGTAAACCGACGGCGAAGGAAATTTCCTCAAATTGATCGGCAATGGCTTTAATCGCTGCAAACTCTTCCGGTTCGACACAGGAGTGAACCAGATGAACGACTCCCACACTTCGCCAACGTTCGGAGATAGCGGGCAAGTCGGCTTGCAAAACGTCAAAGTTCAAATGAACGTGCGTATCTATTAATTGCATCGACCCCCGATCGCTTGTTGCGTCTGTCCTGATTACAGCTTACTCGTTTCTTAGGAAGCTTGGCTAACTTTTTGCAAAGCTTTGGCTAAACCCGCTTTTTTTCTAGCGCCGTTGTTCCGGTGCAAGACGTTGCGCTTGACGGCTTTATCGATTTTACTGTAAGCTTCCGATAGAGCTTGTTGGGCGCTTTCTAGCCCTTCTGGGCTGGGGTTGGCTCCGTAGGCCGAGACAGCGACAAGACATTTTTTGATCAGGGTTCTTACGGCTGACTTGTACGCTTTGTTGCGGAGACGATTTCTTTCGGAGATTTGGACTCGTTTGAGTGCAGACTTTGTATTAGCCACAGTCGTTTCTTGTTCTCAATACTGGTATGGTTAATCGGGACACAGACAAACCATAATAACAGATTTGTGCTATTTGTTGCAAGAGTTTTCTGGACAAGATTGGGGCAACCCCAGAGATATTTTCAGGATTAGGTTCCCACCGATGGGGAAGTGTAGATGACGATAAAACTGAGCCTCAAGGAGACTCAGTTGCTAGTTTTTTAAGAGCGGGAAGTTAACGAATGTACTCTTTGAGGATACTATTACGGTTGGGGTGACGCAGTTTCCGCAGGGCCTTGGCTTCTATTTGACGAATGCGCTCGCGAGTGACGTTGAAAATCTGGCCGATTTCTTCGAGTGTTTTCATCCGGCCGTCATCTAAACCGTAGCGCAGACGCAGCACATCGCGTTCGCGAGGACTAAGGGTATCGAGGACGTTTTCTAAATCCTCGCGTAATAAATTTTTAGAAACTTCATCTTCTGGGGTTTCCCCATCCGCTTCGATAAAGTCTCCTAAACGGGAATCTTCTTCTTTACCGATGGGAGTCTCTAGAGAAATAGGTAATTGGGCAGATTTAGCAATAAAACGCAGTTTTTCAATGGTCATCTCCATCTTGGTGGCGATTTCTTCCTCGGTGGGTTTGCGACGCATTTCCTGAGAAAGAATCTTGGTGGTTTTTTTGATCCGGGAGATGGTTTCGTAGAGGTGGACGGGAAGTCTAATGGTGCGGGATTGATCGGCGATCGCCCGGGTGATGGCTTGACGAATCCACCAAGTGGCATAGGTGGAGAATTTATAACCCTTTTCGTGGTCGAATTTTTCGGCGGCGCGGATCAAACCGAGGGAACCTTCTTGAATTAAATCTTGGAAGGAAAGACCGCGATTCATGTATTTCTTGGCGATGGAAACCACTAAACGCAGGTTCGATTGTACCATTTTTTCCTTAGCGCGACGACCATGGTACAAACGACGCTTAAAGGCCGATAAGTATTCCTTTGATTTCGCCAGCCATTCTTCCACCAGAGGAGCCATTAGCTCCGTCTTACCTAAATAAGCCTTAATATCCGATAATTTCGGTTCTTTTTCCGATTTTTCGGCGATAATTTTTTCGATGCGCTCGAACAAGAAAACCTGTTTTCCCCATTCAGCATCGGTATAGAGGCGAAAATCTTCGCGAATACGTTCTAATTTCAGTAGATCGGCGATTTTTCTCGCTAATTCGATCTCCTCCTCCGCTCTCAATAACCGAATCCTGCCGATCTCTTGCAGATAAATCCGAATCGAATCTTCCGTATAGGGTTTTTTTCTGGCCGCGTCGCGACGACGAGCGCTGGCAAGGCGGCGGGTTTTTTTGCCATCGTTGCTATCGCTGGTTTCTTCTAGCTCTAACTCGATATCCTCATCATCGAAGTCTTCGTCTAGGTCAATCAAATCTAAATCCAATTGCGGCTCGGTAAGGGTTAGTACATTGTGGGCCTGCGTCATGCCGTTTTCCTCTTGCTCCTTCTGTGCAAAACTAGAAGATCGAATCTCAATCTAGGTGATACTGAACGAATTTGTGTCTCCAATCCGAGACGGGGAAAGACTTTTCCGATTGTAGCTTTAATTACAACAAATGGGAGAAGATCTTTGCTTAAATTCTCTTGTGTCGATGGGATTTTAGCGACACGGAATGCTGTTTTAGCTCGGTCAACTCATAATCTGGCTCCTGCAAAAATTGGGTAAATGGCTGGAGGACTGAAATCCGATCACCCGATTGTCTGCGGTGTTGACCAGATAGCTAACAATCAAAGGAATTATGGGGTGGGTTAACTGTTCCCAATGGCAAGGGGAACAGCATCCCTATTGGCCCTTGCTAATTCCTTTGTTCCTTAGCCATTGTATTTAATTTGAGCGGATTCTTACGGATAAATTTCATCCCTCATTGCTTTTACGGGAATCTGTTTTTGGTACATCTGCACCATGATAATAGAGCGCAAGCTCATACTATTAACTTAGCAACATTTTAGAAATTTGCGAGACAAATTTAAGATTTTCTCCAACAGCGCCATGGGGAGTGGGGAGTGGGGAGTGGGGTGTGGGGTGTGGGGAGTGGGGAGTGGGGTGTGGGGTGTGGGGTGTGGGGTGTGGGGAGATGGGGAGATGGGGAGATGGGGAGATGGGGAAGTGGGGAGTGGGGAGTGGGGAGTGGGGAGTGGGGAGTGGGGTGTGGGGAGTGGGGTGTGGGGTGTGGGGTGTGGGGTGTGGGGAGAATAAATAAAAATAGTCTCCTGTCTCCTGACGACCGGCTACTGACGACCGGCTACTGACTCCTGACTCCTGTCTCCTGAATCCTGACTTCTAACCCCACCGACCAACTTGTTCAGCAAACCCTATCTAGACTTGTACCATTTCTGGGGTTTTTTCCTTCTGCTGCAGTGCGACGTGGAGACGGTTTAAGGCACTGACGTAGGCGCGAGCGGAGGCGACAATAATATCGGTATCGGCCGCGTGAGCGGAGTAGGTGCGTCCTTCGTAACGGAGACGGATAGTCACTTCTCCTAAAGCATCGATTCCCTCGGTAACTTCTCGCACCGAGAAAGAAATTAATTCGTTAGGAATCTTCACCACTCGATCGATCGCTTTGCAGAGAGCATCCACCGGCCCTGTACCAATGGCCGCATCGGATAACTCGCTACCGTCGGGATTGCGAATCGTTACCGTGGCCGTGGGCCGGGCGGTGTTGCCACAGGACACTTGTACTAATTCAAGGCGGAAGTGATCGGGAACCGTATCGATTTCATCGTTAACAATAGCTTCCAGATCGCGATCGGTGATTTCCTTTTTGCGATCGGCCATTTCCTTAAACTGGATAAAAGCGTTATTAAGTTCCGTTTCCGAAAGTTCAAAACCCAATTCCTGTAAACGAGAGCGAAAAGCGTTGCGGCCGGAGAGTTTACCGAGGACAATTTGATTATGAGTCAAACCGATCGATTCTGCATCCATAATCTCATAGGTGAGTTTATGTTTTAACACCCCGTCCTGATGGATTCCCGACTCGTGTGCGAAAGCGTTAGCACCGACGATCGCCTTATTCGGTTGCACGATCATGCCGGTAAGATTAGAAACTAGGCGAGAAGTGCGATAGATTTCCTTGGTGTTGATCTTGGTTAAAGGTTCCGTGGACTCTGCTGGACGACCAAGGAAAGGATTAAAATAGGAGCGCCGGACATGAAGGGCCATCACCAACTCTTCTAGGGAAGCATTACCGGCACGCTCACCGATGCCGTTAATGGTACATTCCAACTGTCGAGCGCCATTTTTAACTGCTTCGAGGAAATTAGCCACCGCTAACCCTAAATCGTCGTGACCATGGACGGAGATAATCGCTTGGTCGATATTGGGGACATTTTCCTTAATTCCCCGGATTAAAGCCCCAAATTCGCTGGGGGTGGTGTAACCGACGGTATCGGGAATGTTAACGGTGGTGGCTCCTGCGGTGATCGCTCTTTCGAGGACTTGATAGAGGAATTCCGGATCGCTGCGGCCGGCATCTTCGGGGGAAAATTCCACATCATCAACGAAGGATTTGGCATAGGCCACCATTTCCGGCACAATCTCAAGAACTTCCTGACGGGTCTTCTTAAGTTTGTATTGGAGGTGGATATCAGATGTGGCTAGGAAGGTGTGAATTCTGGGCTTGGCGGCGGGTCTGAGCGCATCGGCGGCTGATTTGATATCTTTTTGAGTAGTGCGGGCTAATCCGCAAATAATCGGGCTATCAGCTTCGCTGCCGACGCTGGCGGCAATTTTCTGCACCGCATCAAAGTCCCCCGGACTAGCGTGGGGAAAACCCGCTTCAATGACATCAACTCCCAGTCGTGCCAGTGCGCGCGCTATGGTTAGCTTCTCATCCACATTTAAAGCGGCACCCGGGGACTGTTCCCCATCTCGAAGGGTGGTATCGAAGATAATCACACGGTCTGGACTGGTATTCATAGTTTTTTTGTACCGTTAACGAACTTGGGAGTTGTTCCTCTGATTATAGCAGCCCAGGCCGAGGGGGTTGTTAAGGAAAATTGCGCTGAGAATTTCTCGACTTGCTCGCGCTTTTCCTGCTTGCCCTTTTTTTGGCTACCATAGAGGATATAGATAAATTGGCGAGGGAGTTAACAATGTTTGGCAAACCAGCGAAAGAACCGAACCCACCGGAGGTAAAAGACCTACAGGAGGTGATGTTTTCGATTAAGCAAAATCTCGAACCAGATCAGGATAAAACTGATATTAATCTTGTGGAGACTCCCCCGCCAGAGGTGGTTACTGTAGTTGAAAATATTAGTAAAATTCTCTCTCCCTATTTTATCGTTTTGGTGGGTTTATTTCTCTATGATCGGAATAGTTTTATCGGTTTTTTGTTAGTCTTTACGGGAGTTTTAGCAATTTTCGGAGTTTCTCTCAAGGATATTAATAAACTCATTGAAGAAGGGAAAAAGTTTTTCCAATCTAAATAGGTTTCTCGTATAGAGCAGTTATCTTAATGGTGAGATGGCCAGTCTCTAATGTTAGGAAACGGCTAGAAGGGAGCTTTTTTCAGTGAGCAGTAAACAGTGAACTGATACTAAATCCAGTTATTAAAAACTGATTATTTATTCTCCCCTTTGCATGAGTGCCTCTTGCATGAGTGCCTGTCCTGATATGTAACCTATACTCAACGGATTTAGTATGATAACTGAAAACTCACATCTGATAACTGACAACTGATAACTGATAACTGATAACTGATATAAGATTATGTCTTTAGTTGCATCTTTACTTGATCGAGTATCTCCTCAGAGTTTACAACAATTGCGGGCCAGCGATCGAGCTTGGCAAGCTTTGCGCTTAGAAAATCCGGTTATTCCTGCGGTAATTAATCAAAGTCAAGAATCTTTAGGAGAGACGGATTTTGATCTAGTGATTGCGGGGGGAACTTTGGGAATTTTCATCGGGGCTGCTTTGCAAACTAGGGGCTGGCGTGTGGCATTATTAGAAAGAGGTATTCTGCGCGGTCGTGAGCAGGAGTGGAATATTTCACGTTTAGAATTAAGCAGTTTTTTAGAGTTAGATTTATTGACCGAAGCTGAATTAAATCAAGCGATAGTGACAGAATATAATCCTGGGAGGGTGGGATTTTATCAAGGTTATGAGCTTTGGGTCAGAGATATTTTAAATATCGGTGTTGATCCGGTTTATTTGCTAGAGACTTTAAAAACTAAGTTTTTAGAAGCGGGAGGAAAGTTATTAGAAAATTCGGGGTTTAGCGGGGCGATTATTCATCCAGATGGAGTAATGGTTAAAACGGGAGAAATGACTTTAAAAACCCGTTTATTAATCGATGCCATGGGTCATTTTTCAGCAATTGCAAAACAGGCAAGAAAAGGGGAAAAACCCGATGGAGTTTGTTTAGTGGTGGGTAGTTGCGGTCAGGGTTTTCCCAGTAATGAAACTGGTGATTTGATTTATTCTTTTACCCCAATCTTGCACCAATGTCAATACTTTTGGGAAGCATTTCCCGCTAGGGATGGTCGGACAACTTATTTATTTACCTATCTCGATACCCATCCCGATCGCTTTAGTTTAGAATTTTTGATGGAGGAGTATTTAAGATTACTGCCGGAGTATCAAAAGGTGGATTTAGAAGCGGTAAAATTTCACCGTTTCCTAGCGGGTTTTTTCCCGGCCTATCGTCAAAGTCCTTTAAAGATGCCTTGGTCAAGAATTCTGGCAGTGGGAGATAGTAGCGGTAGTCAATCTCCGGTAAGTTTTGGTGGTTTTGGGGCAATGGTCAGACATTTAAAAAGGCTAACTTTTGCCATCGAGGAAGCTTTACAAATCGATGCTTTAAACCGAGAAGATTTAGCCCTTTTACAACCATATCAACCTAATATATCGGTAACGTGGCTATTTCAAAAAACCATGAGTGTCCAGATATATGCTAACCCTAATCCCAATCAAATTAATGACTTAATGAGTGGAGTTTTTCGGGTAATGGATAAGTTGGGAGATGAGGTCTTAAAACCATTTTTACAGGATGTGGTGCAGTTTTCTTCCCTCTCAAAAACTTTGCCTTTGGTTAATCCTCAATTAGTTTTACCGATGATTCCGCAAGTGGGTATCAGTCCTTTTATCGATTGGACGGGACATTATTTTAATTTAGCTTTGTATAGTGGTTTATATCCCTTGGCAGCCACCTTAAAACCTGTTTTAGAAAAGTTACCCGACAAGCAAAAATATCTTTACCATCGTTATTTAGACAGTTGGAAATATGGCTCTGGGGGAGATTTTATCAGTAAACTGATAACTGATAACTGATAACTGATAACTGATTTAATCTTTATCTTGAAAAAATTGTTGATCGAGATAATTAACTTTAGCATAGGGTTCTAAAGCGGAGAGAATTTGTCGGCCATAACTGCGGGCATTGACACGATTATCGAGGACAGCCACACAACCTTGACACTCCCGGAGAGACTGGACAGATTGCTGAATTTCCCTCACTGCTGTGGGTAAAAGATAGGCACGAAACCAGTCGAGATGTTGTCGTTTGTAGTAAGCAATTTTGCCAGCAACGAGAGGATTTTCGGGGGATGGTAAGGGTAAAGTAGCGATAATTAATAAACTGGGAGTCGGAAATTTTTCTTGATGGGTTTGCCAGAATTGCCAACCACAAACCAGAATAGTATTATTATTAATCTCAGTTTTTTCCACTTGCACTCGCGAACCGTAATCGGCTGCGATTTGGGTGGCAATTTGTGCCTTGAGGGGAACATCTTCAATCAGGATTACTATCGGTTGTTCACTGGTATGATTAGCACTAACTAATTCCCGCACTTGCTTTAATAACATCGGTTGAAATTCGGGTGTGTTGGGGGCGCTGATGCGATCGGGTAGATATAAATGAATATATTCACTTTCGCGATCAGCTGCAAACTTTAGAGTTAAAATATCTCCGATACCCTGATTTTGACGGTATAAATTAGCGGATTTTTCGCTATCTAAAAAACTGCCGATTAAAACAAAGGGTTGCTGCTGCCAAATCGGTTTGAAAAAACTAGCCACCTCCAAAGGACTGATTTTTAGGGTAAATTCTTCTCGCTCTCGATCTACTGATGTCCAGAGGAGATAATTATGCTCGGGGATTTTTGCCGCTAAAAGTTGCCAAGCAGAATCAGTGGCTAAGTCTTGATCCAAGCGTTGCAGGAGAGCAATTATATATTCTTTTTCTTTGGCATCAATAAGATAGCAATTATAGGGATTAATTGGATGACCAAGAATACTTTGGCCAAGTTGTGCTTTAATTAAGTCTATAAACTCTCTATGCTGGGGATATGCTGACTCTAAAGCGAACCATTGTTCGGGAGTAATGGTGACGGTGAGATAATCTACTAGACAAGTTTCTAAATCTTCGGCTCGATCGATTATCGTGGGGATATTCTGGGGAAAATGACCGAGATTGTCCAATTTATCCTCTAACCATTGTTGGGGTGTGGTGAGGAGTAAACCGGTAAAATTAGCCGGAAAGCGATCGCTTTTGAGGATGTCTCGCTGAGTTTGTAACCATGCTTGCAGATGGGGGATTTCCACTTCTAACAGTAGGTTTACTTCCGACTCTGGGGCAACAATCAGAACAGGTGTATCACCCAAAAGGGCTGGGGTGAGATAACTGAGACAATAACGGGTGAGAGTAGTTCCAGTTTGTATGAGAGAGGACCGTTTTAAGCGTAAGGCTCTAGCCACCAGTCGCCCCATAGTGAGATGATGAGACCAATAAAAGCGCCCTTGTTCCCGTAAAAAAGCGCGTAGGGAAGAATGAACCGCTGCTTCTAATAAAACCATCTCATCTCAGTTATTGGTTATCAGTGATCGATCATAGCCTTGATTTTGCCACTGATTGCAGTCCGAGAGTCCCTGAGGGTGATTTATACTAAATCCGTTGAGTATAGGCTACTTATGAGACAGGCACTCATGCAAGAGGCACTCATGCAAAAGGGGGAATGAATAATCAGTCTTTAATAACCCGATTTATTATTATACCATTTTTCAAGAGTAATGGCAGAGATGGTTAATTGCCCTCACCCCCAACCCCTCTCCCAGAAAGGGAGAGGGGAGTAGGAGGCAAGAGGCACTCTTGCCTCATCTCAACAAGCAATTTAAATTCGCGGGCAGCTTAGGATTTTTTACCAAGGCGAGATAGTAAGATACCGATGGCACCGATACCAAAAATGCCCAGTGTCATGGATGGCTCGGGGACGGGAGTGACAGTGATCTTAAATCCACTGGTGATAAACATTCCAAAAACATTATCGTCATTACTGGGGTTCGCTGTTTTTAAGCGCAGGTATTTATCTCCCGCCGAGATAAAAGGAGCAGAATTAGCACTATTGCCAAGAGCGAGATTATAGTATTCGTCATCGATTCTTGGTCCACCAAAGGGGCTATCAAGTGGGCCGGGGTTAGTAGGGTCATCACCTATCCCCCCAACAGTTATTAAGGCTCCGTCGTCTCCTTCACCGTCATCCTGTCCTCCTGCACTTGTGGTCAATCGTCGATTATTGGTCGAATTAGTGGTTACATCAATCTGGGTGAATTGCTCACTCGGTTGACGGCTGTAACTAGAGGCGAGTGAAACCAGAAAATCTCCTCCAGTGTAAGGACTGACAAAATCAAACTGAACTGTGTCTCCTTTGGTGGACAGTTCCCCGTCCAAGATAACGGAGGTAAAACCTTGGGTAGAAGGATTGCTGTAGGCAACGACAAGAACCGCACCATCATTCTGCCCATTCTCAAGGATACTAAAGTCTTGTAATCCTCCCGTAAAAGAAGAATCGATGATACTGGTGACATCCCAACGGGCGGTGGTAGCTGGGTTTTCATCGGGACCAAGAATAGTTGCTGAACCCACGGAAAGTGCATTCCCATGAAAAGTTACTCCGTTAACTGGGTTATTCCAGACGGAAGCGGCATAGAGATAAGCCCTCTGAATAATAGAACCTGTGGGTATATTGGCTTGAATAACTCCGTTGTTAGAGAGGCTTCCGAAGCCGTCAATAGAAAGGGCAGCGTCGGGAATGACATTTCGTACCAGCAAAGTAGCGGAAGCAGGGGCAATGTTTAGGCAAAGTCCAACAGTAATCCCCAGGGGGAGCAATGAATAAGCAAGTTTTTTCATGATGAGCAACTGGCAACAACTTTCAGATTATAGCGTTTATCATGAAGATGAAGTGTGGCGGTATTTGTCATCATCTCTGGACGATCAGATAATATTCCGACGTTCCGCCGTTCCGTCGTTCTCTAAAACCAGAAACTTCGTATCTCACTGTTAAGATAACTGCTAATAGACTGCATATCTATTCATAATTTGTTTAAGTCAAATTTTTCAAAGGTAATGGCAGAGATGGTTAATTGCCCTCACCCCCAACCCCTCTGCCAGAAGGCTGTTTTTTGGTATTTTTGAGACAGGTTGAGAGTTTCCAGCTTAAGATTTTCGTTGTTTAGGATAGACATAGCGTGCTAACAGACTTAAAAAACATGGGCTGTAAAAGATTACTTTTGCAATTAGCTTTGACAAATCTCAACCTAGTCTAGATCAGAAGCGGGAAGCAATGGCAACAATTTAATTTAGTCTGACTATGAGCATACAGCCTTTATACAAAGACTTGTGTGATTTGACGCAGTAAAAGAAGTATTTAAGGACACAAGTAAGCTAAAACACGCGTAATTAGGGTCTGCTGAATAAATCTAAAAACTTTGTTGGATAAGACTTTTGGACTTTTTTCCCCTCAAAAAGTGCCAGCCATTGCGGGGATCGGGGGAAAATTCAGGTACTTTTTCCCTGAAAATTAGGTAGTTGACCACCTCAAAAC
>NZ_JAPZRB010000253.1:0-8511 GCF_027531105.1 Microcystis sp. LE18-22.4A | reverse complement strand
ATTAATTGAGGGAATGAATACCAAAATAAAGCTTATTAAAAGAATAAGTTATGGATTTACCAATTTTGAACATCTTCGACTTAAGCTGTTTGCTTGCTTTAATTCATAACAAAAATTAACACACGAAAACCAGAAGAGCCCGAATTTTTGCAGGTGATGGAAAACTATGCAACAGGGTTAGAATAATAAGGATACAATAACCATGCAGATTGATTTAACACAACACTTTGGGCAATATCTCAACCCTCAAGCGAGAAATATAGAAGAATATAAGGCGTTTTTAACTGTTGGGGAAATTGACAACAGGCTAAGGTGTTGTTAGTATATCCAACATGAAGGCTACCGCGCTCATTCGTCGTCGCGTCATCTTGGCCCCAGACGCATTCGCAGAAGTCACTGTCTGGCGTGTTCCCCAACCAGTTCTGCCATCGGAGCATCCTTACAAATATCGTCTCGCTTACATAGTCAACGGCAAATGTGTGTTGCGATATGATAACGAACGCGGTAAAGGCGATCACCGTCATTTCGATGGTGTGGAGTCTCTTTATGCTTTCTCTTCGCCAGACCAATTGATGGCCGACTTCAACTCTGACATTTTGAGGTGGAATTATGAACACGGTCGTTCTTGAAGTTCGCTCCTTGACTGACACCCTTGCCGATGCCGTTCAAGCGATGAAAACTGGTCGAGCAGAAAAAGAAGTTCGTATCAGTTTTGCTACCCCCGAACTTCTCTGGAAAGTTCTGACTGCCAAGCGGTGGGAACTCCTCAAAGCTATGTGCGGTGCTGGCCCCATTTCTATCCGTGAGGCGGCGAGGCGAGTACATCGGGATGTTAAAGCAGTACATGGAGATATTACGGCACTTTTAAATGTCGGTATTCTGAGCCGTGTAGCAGATGGGAGCGTAGAGTTCCCGTTTGAAGCGATCAAGGTTGAATTCATGTTGCAAGCCGTTTGATCGCTGGATTAGCAGCGATCGCGAATAAAGAGGACACATGAACCAAAAGTATTATCATTCTCTCGAAATTATTAAGGATACCCTAAGAATAAATTTTGAAAAGTATGGGTATCCTGCCAGCGATAGATTGAAAAATCGCGGCGATCTGACGTTAAAATTTTCCCATGCCCTAAGTTTTCAGCTAATACTACTAATGAAGCATCAGCTAGATCCATTGGTATATCTTCATAACGTTTCATAAGTTGTTGCATTCGTCTAACATGATTTGATTGTAATTCAAATACTTCAAAACCACCTGCTAAGAAATTTTGAATAAATAGCAGTTGAGCATGATTACCGAGACGAGTTAGCAATCGGTGACAACACACCAGGTTGTTATTAGGGGTTCTCGCAATCTTTGAATTACAAGCTGTGCTTGTTGATGATGATGATCTTGCTCATTGGCGAGGGCCAACCAGAAGCCTGTATCAACTATAATCATGTTTGGCTGACCATTCTTCCTTCAGGATAGTTTTATAATTAGTAGAAAGATCGGGCGAACCTTGTCCACACCCAATAAAACCGCTTTCTTTCAGCACTTTAAGAGCATCTGAGTTACGCGGGTGTAGTTTGGTATATTGTTGCTCAATAACTTGATTGAGCAGGGTAGTTATATCCTGATCGCTATGTTGTTGGATGTAGGCGAGTTTTTCCCTTTGTTCTTGGCTAAGATGGATGGTGATGTCCATAGTCTTTCTCCTTAATAATGTCTAAACTATGATTAGAATAATTGAACGATAAACTATGACTAGGTTATCCTTTGTCCTAGACAATCACGAATATTTATTGTATCACATTATAGCGTTTCTCACACCTGTGTGGCACAGTGAAACCTTTGCTGATTAAACTTTTCACCATCGACAATGTACCTCTTGCGAACAGGAAACGCTATATATCATAGGGTTGGTCTCTCAAAAAAAAATCACAGTCCATCACATAATCACATCAATCACAGTACAGACAATGATGGAAAACTATGCAACAGGGTTAGAAGAACAAGGAAATAATACTCCTGCGGCTTGGTTACGGGATATAAAGTATAGAATCTTGTTAAGTACCTAAGCAAAATTGATTACACATTTCGATAAAGCTTTTGCCTTTTGCCTCTTGCATGAGTGCCTATCCTAACCAAGAAATTAATTTTGCACGACTACTTATGTAGAAGTCTAAAGCATGATCTATATGATTATTTAATTGACTGTCATTCTAGCCTGACATATAATCATGGAAAGCTCAATCAGGAAAGTGAAAATGAGACAGGTACTTACAGCGAGAATTTTTCAAGAAGATAATTGGTTTGTTGCCCAATGTTTAGAGGTTGATGTTGCTAGTCAAGGGGAAACAGAAACCGAGGCGTTAAACAATTTACAAGAGGCTTTAGAATTACATTTTGAACCGCCTTGTGCGACAGTTATTCCCCGATTACAGAAGATAGAGGTAGAAATCAATGCCGCTTAAGCCTTTATCTTATCGTGAGATTAAACGCAAGTTGGAAGCGGCAGGGTTTGAAGTTGTTAGTCAAAAGGGGAGTCATGTTAAGTTTGCCAAGGATACTCCCGAAGGAAAAAGGACAACGATTGTTCCTTGTTATAAGGAGATAACAATCGGTACAATTGCCAGTATTTTAAGGCAAGCGGGATTAAGGGTTGATGAATTTGAGCGTTTATAGTTAATATCCTCTATAGCATTCTGTGTCATAATCGCCCTATATCAAGGGGACTCATCCTATCATAGAGTCATCCGCCAAAAAACATCACAGTTCATCACATAATCACATCAATCACAGTACAGACAATGAATGAACAACGCGCCCAAGCTTATATTAATTTAATTGAACAGTTGCTCACTTGTGCTGATGATGAGGAACGAACTAATATTCTGCAAGCAAATCAGGAATTGATTGATACCGAATTTTTGCAGGTGATGGAAAACTATGCAACGGGGTTAAAATAATAAGGATACAATAATAACCATGCAGATTGATTTAACACAAAACTTTGGGCAATATCTCAACCCTCAAGCGAGAAACATAGAAGAATATCAGGTGTTTTTGACTGTTGGGGACATTGACAACAGGCTAAGGTGTTGTTAGTATGTCCAACATGAAGGCTACCGCGATCATTTGTCGTCGCGTCATCTTGGCCCCAGACGCATTTGCAGAAGTCCCTGTCTGGCCTGTTCCCCAACCAGTTCTGCCATTGGAGCATCCTTACGTCATATACTTAAAAGTAGGATAAGAAATTGTTTAGAGAGTGATCCAAAACTTTAAAGATAAAGAAGCTCAAAAAGTTTTTGAACGTAAACATTCGCGTAAATTGCCATTAGATATCCAACAAGTGGCATTGCGAAAATTGCGGATGCTTAATCGTGCGGAAACCCTGCAAGATCTTCGTGTCCCACCAGCAAATCGATTGGAACGTCTGGTTGGTGACAGGGAAGGTCAATATAGCATTCGGGTTAACGATCAATGGCGAATTTGCTTTGTCTGGCAAAACGGTGATGCTCTAGACGTAGAAATCGTTGATTATCATTGAGGTAAAATAATGAATGAAGATAAACTAATGCCAATTCATCCCGGTGAGGTTCTTTTAGAGGAATTTATCAAGCCAATGAACCTTAGTCAGAATCAAATAGCTCTGGCTCTTGGAGTTCCCGAACAATATATTAACGAAATCGTTCACGGAAAGCAGCCTATCACAGCGGATATAGCTCTTCGGTTAGCTCGTTATTTTGATATGTCACCGCGATTTTGGCTGGGATTACAAATGGATTACGATCTGGACGTTGTTGAAGATGAAATAGGAGATCAATTGGACAAAGAAGTTGCTGTAATGACAGTTATTTGCGCAGAAAAGTAATTTGTTTGATATGTTCTAAGGCAGAAACTTGGAATATATCAAACAAATTTGGCAGCGACCCCCCTTGACAATCACGAATATTTATTGTATCACACTATATCATAAGGTCGCTCTCTCTCAAAAAAAATCACAGTTCATCACATAATCACATCAATCACAGTACAGACAATGAATGAACAACGCGCCCAAGCTTATGTTAATTTAATTGAACAGTTGCTCGCTTGTACTGATGATGAGGAACTCAATAAGATTCTGCAAGCAAATCAGGAATTAATTGACCCCCAATTCTTGCAGGTGATGGAAAACTAAGCAACATTGTTAGAACAACAAGGAAATAATGATCATGCGGACTTGGTTACGGAATATAGCGCAATGGTTGGGGCAGTTTCTCAAGCCTCAAGCGGGAAGTATAGAGGAATATGAGGGGTTTTTATTAGAAGTATTACAAGCAGAATATGAGAGTAATAGTGATCGTAGGGTGGTTTATCCTATCCTACAACGCCGTCAACATCTGTTAGATGATACTTTTACTCTACTGTTGCAACAATACGCTAGAAATGTCTTTTCTCAAGGGAATGCAGAACAAGTGGCAGGTATTGCCAAGGTGATTCAAAATTTATGTATTGATATTAAAAATTTTCCTTTGGGAAGTCGGGCTAATAATCTGGAAATTGCTATTACAGGCTATCACAGCCTGTTAAAATATACCCGTGAAGCCTTTCCTTATGAATGGGCAATAACACAAAATAATCTGGGGGTTGCTTATAGCTCTCGCATCAGGGGGGAAAGGGCTGATAATCTAGAGTTAACGATCGCAGCTTATAACCTGTCATTAGAAGTATATATCCGTGAAACCTTTCCTTATGAATGGGCAAGGTCACAAAATAATCTGGGTGCTGCTTATAGTGATCGCATCAGAGGAGAAAGGGCTGATAATCTAGAGTTAGCCATCGCAGCTTATAACCTGTCTTTAGAAGTATATACCCGTGAAGCATTTCCTTATGAATGGGCAAGGTCACAAAATAATCTGGGGATTGCTTATAGTGATCGCATCAGAGGGGAAAGGGCTGATAATCTAGAGTTAGCCATCGCAGCTTATAACCTGTCTTTAGAAGTATATACCCGTGAAGCCTTTCCTGAAGATTGGGCAAAGTCACAAAATAATCTGGGGATTGCTTATAGAGATCGCATCAGAGGGGAAAGGGCAGATAATCTAGAGTTAGCTATTGCAGCTTTAAACCTGTCATTAGAAGTATATACCCGTGATTCTTTCCCTTATGAATGGGCAAGGTCACAAAATAATCTGGGGTCTGCTTATCTAGATCGCATAAAAGGGGAAAAGGCTGATAATCTAGAGTTAGCCATCGCGGCTTTTAATCTGTCATTAGAAATATATACCCGTGAAGTTTTTCCTGAAGATTGGGCAAGGTCACAAAATAATCTGGGGATTGCTTATAGAGATCGCATCAGAGGGGAAAGGGCTGATAATCTAGAATTAGCCATCGCAGCTTCTAACCTGTCTTTAGAAGTAAGAACCCGTGAAGCCTTTCCTGAATATTGGGCAACGAGACAAAATAATCTGGGTGCTGCTTATCTAGATCGCATCAGAGGGGAAAAGGCAGATAATCTAGAGTTAGCTATTGCCGCTTATAACCTGTCCTTAGAAGTATATACCCGTGATGGCTTTCCTTATGAATGGGCAGGTACACAACATAATCTGGGGTCTGCTTATCTAGATCGCATCAGAGGGGAAAAGGGCCGTAATCTAGAGTTAGCCATCGAAGCTTATAAGCTGTCTTTAGAAGTAAGAACCCGTGAAGCCTTTCCTTATGAATGGGCAAGTACACAACATAATCTGGGTGCTGCTTATAGTCAACGCATCAGAGGGGAAAGGAACCGTAATCTAGAGTTAGCGATCGCAGCTTATAACCTGTCTTTAGAAGTATCTACCCGTGAAGCCTTTCCTTATGAATGGGCAAGGTCACAAAATAATCTGGGGAATGCTTATCTAGGTCGCATCAGAGGGGAAAGGGTAGATAATTTAGAGTTAGCTATTGCGGCTTATAACCTGTCATTGGAGGTCTATAGCCGTGATGCCTTTCCTGAAGATTGGGCAAGGACACAAAATAATCTGGGGTTAGCTTATAGTAATCGCATTCTTGAGGAAAGGGCAGATAATCCAGAGTTAGCAATTGCGGCTTATAAACTGTCTTTAAAAGTATATACCCCGACGGCTTTTCCTATAAACTGTTTAGGAACAGGACGAAACTTAGGACATACTGCTAACTTTATCGAAGACTGGGAAACGGCCATCAAAGGCTACAACTTAGCCATCGAAGCAGTAGAAAATACCCGACTCCAAGCCTTAAACCCCCAACGACAACAAGAAATTCTCTCCGAGGCAATGGATGTTTATCATGGCATTGTTCAATCCTATCTCAACCTCAATCAACCAGATCGCGCCTTAGAATACGTTGAACGCAGCAAAACCCGCTATTTAGTCCAATTGCTTACGGATCGAGATATCTATCCTAAAGGTAATATCCCCCAAACTATTATTACCGAATTAGATCGCCTCCGTCGTGCCATTATTGGGGAAGAACAACGGTTAGCCATCCAAGAACAAACCCGTAATCAGGGAGTAATTTTAACTCTAGATGAACAAAGACAACCCATCTTAAATGACTATACTCACCTCAATCATTTAAAACAAGAATTAAGTCAACTCATTGACCGTGAAATAACTCCCATAGACCCCACTTTTAGCTTAACTCAAAAGGTTGAAAGTATTCCTCTAAGTGAGATTCAATCCTTAATTGATCAAGATACTGCCATTTTAGAATGGTATATTTCAGGGGATAGTATTATGGCGTTTATTGTTACTTCCCAAGGATTAAACGTTTGGCAATCTTCAGCAGAAGATCGAGAAAAATTGATTAATTTTATTAAAAATTATCGTGATGCTTATGAAAATAATAAAACCGAGTGGATTAATAATCTTAATGATTGTTTAAATCAACTATCAGAAATTCTCCACATTGATGAACTTTTAGAACTGATTCCTAAATCTTGCTCTCGTCTCATCCTAATTCCCCATTGGTTTTTACATATTATTCCCCTTCATTGCCTACCCCTAAAAGATGGACAATTTCTCTATCAACGCTTTTCTAATGGTGTAGGATACGTTCCCAGTTGCCAACTTTTAAAACTGGTAAAATTATCACAGCGAGAAAACTTTACTCGTCTTTTTGCTATTAAAAATCCCACCAGAAAAGACCTAAAACCTCTCTTGGGTGCAAATCTAGAAATCGAGAGAATTAGTCAAGGATTTGCTGCAGAAAAAACCATTATTATTGGGGAATTAGAAGCATCAGAACAAACCCTAGAAAATCGTCGTCAAGAGTTACAAGCATCTCATTGTCTTCACTTTTCCTGTCATGGTAAATTTGATAATGAATCCCCTAGAGATTCCGCTTTAATGTTGGCAGATCCAGATGGTAACTTAGGAGAATTAGCTAACCTAACCCTAGCAGAAGTCTTTGAAAAATTTGACTTAAGAGAATGTCGTTTAGTCACTTTTTCTGCTTGTGAAAGTGGTATAATAGAAAGTAAAGCTGATAGTATTAGTGATGAATATGTGGGTTTACCCAGTGGTTTTCTATTTGCAGGTAGTTCTAGTGTTGTTAGCACCCTTTGGACAGTAGATCCCCTAGCAACCACGTTATTTATGGCTAAATTTTATCACGATCTTAAACGGATTTCTATCCGAGATGAAGGAAGTATCGCTATTGTTTTAAATCATACTCAAACTTGGTTAAGAACATTGAACAGTAAAAAATTAGCCAGAATTAAAAATAGTCAAAAATTCCAGCAATTACTCGATCAAGTCTTTGAGAGTAAACGGGATAGAAGAAAATTCCAAGACTTATTAGAAGCTGCGGTTAAACGTGAACCCTATCCCTTTGCTAATCCCTATTATTGGACTGCATTTATCGCTACAGGGGTTTAATCTATTGTTCTTTGAGAATACAATTAAGTTGAGGTATTCTCCCCCCTTTTTAAGGGGGGTTGGGGGGGATCACTTTGATTTAAGAATCAGGATAATTTTGACAAAATTTATCCAGTCCTTGATCCTGAATATAAACAGCAACTATAGCAGATAAAATTCCCGCGACTTGCGGAGGACACATCAAATATCCTACAATAATACCTGTTAAAGTAGGGATAAGTGCGGGTAAATATTTTTCTCGCAACTTCGGTTGACAAATAGAATCCCGACATTTATTAAGAACAATAACAAACCAACGAAAATCAGCATTATCTTCTACCCCTTCAATCCCGTTACGAGTGGCAATAGACTCAGCAGCATCTGCTAAATCTCCCTCCCATTCCTCAATAACATCAAGTGCAATTAAAGCGTTCTCATTGTCCGCAAATTCAATACGGTACTGAGCAATTTTTTCCGGTGTTAACTGCGTTGCGTCTGACATAATACCATCCTTAAAGCCAAAACCAATTTGGCTCTTCGTTACTCTTTATGCTAAATCAACATACAAGATGCCAAGACAACATACTTCTAACCCAAAAATTCCGAAAGTTTCTCAAGCCATAGGCTCTCCGTTTTATTAGTTTAAGTTTATTGTTGATTCCCTCGACC
>NZ_JAPZRB010000516.1:0-11784 GCF_027531105.1 Microcystis sp. LE18-22.4A | reverse complement strand
GTGGTCAACTACCTAATTTTCAGGGAAAAAGTACCTGAATTTTCCCCCGATCCCCGCAATGGCTGGCACTTTTTGAGGGGAAAAAAGTCCAAAAGTCTTATCCAACAAGGTTTTTAGATTTATTCAGCAGACCCTAATTAGAGGCATAGAAAAAATCTCAGAAATATTTTTCTATAATATAACAGTTTTGATGGCAATCACAGATATTCTTTGGCTTCAGAAGGCTTCAATCATCCAATCCTTGAGGAATTATGAATTATGAATTGGGGAGTGGGAAGTGGGAAAAAAACTGAATGTCATACTAAATCATGTTATTAAAAACTGATTATTTATTTCCCCTTTTGCCTCTTGCATGAGTGCCTCGTCTCATAACTAGCCTGTACTCAACGGATTTAGTATCAGCATTCATCCCATCGCTAAAAGCGAGGGAATTCTGCTCACACTAAGTTAAAAAGAATACACGGCTGTTTTGATATTTTGGTAGTTATCATCTAGGTCTGATTCTAGGAGAATAATCGCAGTAATTCTCCTAGTCATCTCGCTTACTTCCTGCACTTCTGGGATAGTTAATCCCCGTCCTAATAATTTTTCCTCGCGATAACTTAGCCATTTTTTAATGACTTGATAACCCCCGATAGTATATTCCCAAACCCGGGCCGGTATATTTTGCCAATAGGCTCGATCATTGAGATAAATATCATAGGTGGTCGTTCCTAATAATTTTCGCATTTCTGGGCTAATTACGCTCATTTCTGCGGTTGTATATTGTCTGGCGATCGCTTTTCCTTTACCCGGCATTGTCACACCATTTTTACCCCCATGTCCCCAACCGACGTTAATAATTAAATCCCCCTTATCTGGGTTTAAATTTCCCCCATCAGTGCAGGAAATCAAGGCGATTTTTTGCAGTGCAGGGGTCGGTTTTTTGGTGACTCCTATAACGGGGTTTTCTGTGTCTAAAAGAGAGGCGATCGCTTGTCCTAGTTCGGCAGATTTAATTAATAATTCTTGGCTATTAGGAAGGGGAATTCTTGGGAAGTCTTGACGAATACCGTCGGCATTTTCCCGAAGATATAAGGGAGAGTACCCAATCGCTAATGTGTGCAGCCAAATTAAGGAAGCATTCTCGATATTTTCATCAAGATTATTAATACCCAGTTGATTTAAGTATTGACGAGATTTTTCTGAAAGATTGGCTTTTATTGAAGGACTATTAAAGTTACTGGAATCGAATAATTTTCCTTGAGTATTATCTTCTGTATTCACCTTCTCTGAATTTTGACGTAATCGTATAGGAAAGTGATAAGCATGACCTCTAATAAAGTCAAAGTCTCCTAAACAGTTAGTAAAATAAAATGGTATTCCTTCGGGAGAGGCAACACCAGCAGGACGACTGACTAAAAAGGAATTACCTTGAAATTGATGAATAAATAGCGAAGGTCTAGACTCATTCCAAAGCGGTCTAATTTGAGTATAATAACACCATTTAACCTCATAGGGTCTGAGCAGATAAGGTAACAGCATTTGAGGATTAAATTTTTTGCGTAACTTTAAGACTTTATCTCTGGCTTTTTTGGCATCAAATCGAGCTGCATTTTTAGTTAAACCTGTATTAAGTGATGCTAATTCTTCCCATGAAACATTTTGATCAAAGTATTTACTTATTCTTTCCGAAAGAATAGTTTTATCACTATCAATAAAACTATAGCCTCGATTCTCTTTATAACCTGTAATTGGAGCTTCATCAGATAAATCTGTTAACTTTGGCCATGCTAAATAGTGAGAGGAAACATCGGAGGGACGGAAAGAATAACGATTAGATTGTTCTGGGTTAGAGACTTGATAAAAAGCATCAAAATCTTGATTATTTAAACTATCTAATAACTGTTCTCGTTTAGCAACTCCCCAGAAATGGCGAAAATAGACATCAACATTTTTATTCCTTACTTCCTTTCTTACCATTAATCCGATAGTTGTCCCGACTCGAATTCCTTCCTTATTGTATTGAGTAGAAAAAACACTAGGATCGGGATTACCTTCAGGGGTTAACTTTCCTGTTTCGCGACTATCACCATTGAGACAATCAAACCAAAGACGATCAAATTCTTGTAAAAATCTTTGCCGCATCACCACAAAAGAAGGATCACCGAGATAGGAAAAATTAGAAATATAACAAACAACCCCTTTACCAGTATTTTCTGAAATACATCTTTCTGCTAAACGAAAAAAGCGCACATATAACTCATCCAAATTAAACTTTTTAATCCCCCAATCGGAGATTAAACCCTGTTTATACACTTCCACTAAACCTGCTTCTTCTGCGGGACTGGTTCCAGCAAAAGCATTGTAGGGAGGATTACCGAGAATAACTAAAATCGGTTTACCGCGCTTAACTTCATCGGCTGCCTCTCGTTCCTTATTTAACTCCGGAAAACTTAATTGTAGCTGTTGAATTTTCTGTTTACTTTCCTCATCGGGAGGTTGCCAACCAGTTAAAGCATTAGTCAGATAAATCCCCACCCGTTCACTATCTTCTATTAAAGGTACACCCAAACTTTGCAGGAATAAACCTAATTGTAGATGAGCGACGACAAAAGGAGCGGTTAAAATCTCGAAACCGAAAATTCTTTCTATGGCTGCTTTTTTCACCAAAGCCATGGCTAAAGCACCCGCCCCATTTTCCTGTAAAGTATCGGTAATATAGCGCAAAACCTCGACTAAATAAGCACCAGTTCCACAGCAAGGATCGAGAATATAAACATCGGGATTAGCTAAACCGTCCTCAATATTTAATTCTTCTCGTAAAACTCGATCGACTCGCGCTACCATATAGCGAACAATTTCCGGAGGAGTGTACCAAACTCCCAATTCTTTGCGTAAATCAGGATCAAAAGCTTGCAGAAATGGTTCATAGAAATACTGTACCGCTTGTCCCTCATCGAATTGACGAAAAAATTCCTCCCGTCGCACTCGATTTAAAGCTGCACCGGTCCAATTCAAAACTTCTACTAATCCCAAAGATTTTAACTTACTCGGTGCGGCGATCTGCTCGAATAGGATCGCTAACATGGGAACATGGAGATGGTGGGCTGCGGATTTCCAATCGAACTTATCCTCTTTATCCTCGCGATTGAGGTTTTGCTTGTGCCATAATACCCAAGCGGAGAATAAACCATAAAAGAGGGTTTGCACGAGGGTAGAACGAAAAAATTTATTCCCCTGTTCCCGTTCAAATTTGATACCGAGGGCATTTTCTAAAGCTTGACGAATATTGGCCAGAGCGGGAAGATCGGAATGATGTTCTAAGCGTGCTTTTGCGTCCCGCGCATAGGAAGCAAGAAACCAAGCAACATCGGCCGGTGAGGTGATAGGAGCCGCCTGTAAAAGCACTCTCTTTAGGTATTCTAAGAGGCTATCACCGTGTTCGGCGGCAAATTTGGATGGATTTGAGGTTTTTAGCCAAAACTCGGCTTCTGACGGGGCTAAACTATAGGCTTCTAATTCTACCGGTTGACCTTGGCTATTGCGACCGATGAGCAGAAAATCGCGATAATTGGTGACTAATACTTGACCGTATTTTTGCCAGTATTTTTGTACTTGCTCGCTGGCGGCGATTTTTTTGACATCTTCTTTGGTTCCCTTAATCTCGATCGCGCCTCTTTCGGGAAAAATCGCCGTAAAAGGTTCTAATTCTTGATTTTTGGGGAATTGATCGACGTTAAAAAGTCCCCCGTCCGGCAATCCCGCACCCTGATTTCTGAGGTTGATAATGCAGCGGACTCGCGGTTTTAGGGTTTTACCGATTTCGTTAAGGAGAGTTTCAAGAGTGCCGTAGTAGGAGGTTTCTTTTACGGCTGCTTGGGAGGAGTGGATTTCGTGCAGGTTGCGAAAATAATTGACGAGGGGATTCATTAGGAGTGTTGTAAAAATCAAAAATTGTTGTTAGGGTTAGGAGTCAGGAGTCGGTCGTCAGGAGTCAGCAGAATTAAGAATGAATAATAATTAACTAAATAGTCTATTTACATATTTTATGCCATTTAATCCTTATTTTTGCCATTTTTGAACCCTCAAAAATTAATGATCGGTCGCAACTAGCTTCTGAAGCCTAATCCTGGTCAGGCGTTTGCTTACGGGCCCTCTCTACTCGCACTTAGAAATTAATTGAATGGAAAGAGCTTCTACGGTACAGTGAAAGTTAACGTTACTGTTGGAAAAAACCTAATCCCATGAATCGTCGTGAATTTGTTGCCCTCGTTGGTGTTGGCGGAGCCATGGCCTGCGCCCCAGAAATCCTAGGGACGGCTACCGACCAAGAGATGACCCCGGCCCAAGCGGCGGATGGCTTTGTGAAAGTGACGGGCATTACCCTCAAAGAATTAGAAGCCAAAGGCAGTTTTCTGGATAAAAAATCCCCGGTCGGCTCCTTGCTCCTAATCTGGGAGAAAAAGGCGAAAAAGATCAGTGCAGTAAACCCGACTTGTACCCATGAAGGCTGTACGGTGAAATGGAATACTGGCGCACAGATTTTAGCTTGTCCCTGCCATCCGGGAAAATTTACCGCCACTGGGGTCGTCACGAATAAACCCCCAAAAGGCAATCTAACCACCTATCAAGTCAAGGTCGAAAAAGACGTTATTTTCGTGAAAAAAGCTTAACGGGGTTGACGGAATACTGGATTAGGCATAATTGAGGAAAAACTCGCACAATTTCGGTTTCAGACCTCTGCGGCTTTTTCTTGCTCAATCTCGGTCTCCAATTCTTGACGTAATTCTTCTAGAGAAGTGGTGGCAGCTGTCTGAGATAATCTTTCTTGTGACCAATTTAAGGACTGAAAAAGTCGTTGAGCGTTAGCTGGAGAGCGCAAAAGATAAACTTCTTCTAATAAAGTGGATAATTCGTCAGCAGCAATCAAGGCCACATCATGATGACCCTGACGTTGGACAATAACGATCGAGTTTCCCAGTTCTACTTGTTCTAAAACCTGAAGAAAATGTTCTTGTGCTTGGGTATAGCTAGTATAGGTGGTGGGGATGGGCAGCATAGCCATTAATCAACTCCGCAGTCAAAAAATTAATCAATGGGTGCGTTAACCAAGAGTAACGCACCCCAAAGAAATTACACCGAAGTTAAGGTTTTCTCCGCGCTAATTTGCGCTTCGGGACTATCCGCTTCCGAGGGAGGGACCACTTGCCAGAATTGACCGAGATAGCTATCCCAATTAGCTAAAATTAACTTACCTTTGGGGCTATTAGTGCGTTCTACATGGGCCTCAATTAAAGATTTTAACTGTTCCGCACCGGCAGCCGTGCCAACCCGTTGAATCTTGACAATTTCGGGGTTGAGTTTCTCCGGTAGGGACGGATCAAGGATATAAGCTAATCCCCCCGTCATCCCGGCGCCGACGTTGCGACCGACGGAACCAAGCACGACAATTACCCCACCGGTCATATATTCACAGAGGTGATCCCCGGCCCCTTCGATAACTGCTTTCGCAGTGGAATTGCGGACAGCAAAACGTTCACCAGCGCGACCATTAGCGTATAACACCCCACCGGTGGCCCCGTAGAGACAGGTATTACCGATGATAGCGTTATCTTCGGGCTGATAATTGGCGTTTTGGGGCGGTAAGATGACAATTTCGCCGCCGTAGATGCCTTTACCCACATAATCGTTAGCTTCTCCCTCTAAATGGAGATTGACACCGGGTAAATTAAATGCTCCGAAACTTTGACCAGCTGCGCCCTGGAAATTGAGCTTAATTTCGCCTTCAAAGCCATCATTACCGTATTTTTGGGCAATTACCCCCGCAATTCTCGCCCCGACAGAGCGATCGGTATTGACAATCCTGTAGGTTTTGCTGACGGTTCCCTGTTGCTCGATCGCCTGTTTAATCTCGCTATCGGCTAGAATTTCCTCATCGAGGACAGCACCGTTACTATGTACTTCCTCGTGCTGCAACCAAGAGCGATCGCTACGGCCATCGGGTAAATTCAACAAACAATCGAGATTGAGGGATTCTGTCTTAGTTAAACGAGCATCGGAGCGCACTTTTAACAGATCTGCCCGGCCAATCACCTCATTTAAACTGTGATAGCCTAATTTCGCCAATAATTGCCGCGTTTCCTCAGCCACCAAAGTAAAGAAATTGACCACATGAGCGGGAATTCCAGGAAAACGAGCTCGCAGACGTTCCTGCTGGGTAGCGACTCCCACAGGGCAATTATTCGTGTGACAGACGCGGGCCATGATACACCCCTCGGCAATCATGGAAATGGAACCAAAACCGAATTCCTCCGCACCCATGAGAGCAGCCATGAGGATATCCCAACCGGTTTTTAGTCCTCCATCTGCGCGCAAAATCACCCGATGACGCAGTTGATTTTCCATTAACATCCGATGCACTTCCGTCACTCCCAATTCCCAGGGACTACCCGCGTGTTTGATCGAACTTAGGGGTGATGCACCTGTACCACCATCGTGACCGGAAATCTGGATAATATCAGCGTTAGCTTTGGCAACTCCGGCCGCAATTGTACCGATACCGATCTCGGCCACTAATTTGACGGAAACTTTGGCCCGGGGGTTAATTTGGTGTAAATCGTAGATTAATTGTGCTAAATCTTCGATCGAGTAGATATCGTGGTGAGGAGGGGGAGAAATCAAAGTTACTCCCGGTTTCGATCGCCGTAACATGGCAATATAGGAACTGACTTTTTTCCCGGGTAATTGACCTCCTTCTCCCGGTTTTGCTCCCTGGGCCATTTTAATCTCTAGCTGTTTTCCACTCATTAAGTATTCGGGAGTGACTCCAAAACGGCCCGAAGCTATCTGTTTAATGGCAGAATTAGCCGTATCACCGTTTTTTAAGCCGTTTAGATGGGGCATAGTCACGGAATGTCCTTCTGCATCCACATCGCTTAAGCTGGTGTAACGGATCGGATCTTCTCCCCCTTCTCCGGAATTGGACTTACCTCCGATGCGATTCATGGCGATCGCTAGGGTTTCGTGTGCTTCCCGGCCCAAGGCACCGAGGGACATTCCCCCTGTGCAGAAGCGTTGCAGGATACTTTCGATCGATTCTACTTCTTCGATGGCAATTGAGGCTCGATCGCTGTTAAATTCTAATAGATCCCGTAAAGCGGTGACAGGTCTTTGCTGCAAGATTTGACGATAGGTTTCGTAATGGTCATATCCTTGACCTTGGGAGTGAGCGGCCACGGCTTTATGGAGTGCTTTCGCCATTTCCGGGGAATTCATGTGGTATTCTCCCCCCGGACGGTAGTTGACAAAACCGTAGTTTTCTAGTTTTTTAGCGGTAAGATTGGGGAAAGCTTTACTGTGGAATGCGATCGCTTCTTGGGCCACCTCAGCAATGCTTAAACCCCCGACGCGACTGGTAGTACCGTTAAAAGCTAGTTTAACTAAATCTGCCGATAATCCGATCGCCTCAAAAATTTGCGCCCCATGGTAGGAAGATAGGAGAGAAATACCCATTTTCGAGAGGATTTTCAGTAATCCCGCTTCTACGGATTTGCGGTAATTAATTAGGGCTTTTTCGAGGCTAATAGCTTCTAATTTGCCATTTTCCATCAATTTCTGAGTTTTTGGCTCGATCCACCACTGGGCGATCGTTTCTAACGCAAGATAGGGACAGACTGCGGAAGCGCCATAACCAATTAGACAAGCGAAGTGATGGGTACTCCAACATTGGGCCGTGTCGATCACGATCGAAGCTTTTAAACGCAAGTGTGAGCGAATCAGGTGATGATGGACGGCACCAACAGCTAATAAAGGGGGAATATAGCTAGTTTTTTCGTCAATAGGAGCAGTCCTGTCACTGAGAATTAAAATTTCCGCTCCCGATGCTACTTTCTTGGCGGCCTCAGCGCACAAATGAGCGATCGCTGTTTCTAATCCCCGGGGGCCGGTGGTCAGATCATAAAGGGTAGAAAGTTCGGCTGTTTTGTAGCTAGAGGTTTTAACTTTGGCTAATTCCGCATTATTGAGCAGGGGAGAGTCTAATTTCAGTAAATGTGCGTCATCAACCCCTAATTTAAGTATATTGCCCCGTCGTCCCAGATACATAGTCAAGGACATGACTAAACTTTCCCGTAAGGGATCGATGGGGGGGTTAGTAACTTGGGCAAAACGTTGTTTAAAGTAATCGTAGAGAAGATGGGGTTTACTGGAGAGGACCGCTAGGGGAGTGTCATCACCCATACAGAAAGTCGGTTCTTTTCCCTGTTCTGCCATGGGAACGATAATCATATCCACATCTTCGGCAGTATAACCGAAAGCGGTTTGCCTGGGAAGGAGATGACTAGGAGCGGGAATGTCTATCGCTGTTTCTTTGTCAATCAAGGTGCGTTGGGATTTCACCCATTCACCGTAGGGATTAGAGCGGGCAATTTCCTGTTTAATCGGCCAATTACGCTTAATTTCGCCTTTTTCCAGAGCCACCGCGAGCATTTGACCGGGGCCGAGACGACCTTTTTCGATAATGGTGGTTTCATCGAGGGGAATAGTTCCCGCTTCCGAGGAAACGACGATATAACCGTTGTTAGTAATGCTATAACAGGCCGGTCGCAAACCGTTGCGATCTAAACAAGCGCCGACGATTCCCCCGTCACTGAATACCAGTAAAGCCGGACCGTCCCAGGGTTCCTGTAAACCGCTATAGTATTCGTAGAAGTCGATAATTTCGGGATAATCCTGTAAATCCGGCTGATTATTGTAGGCCTCCGGCACTAGGATCATAGCTGCTTCTAGGGGACTGCGACCGGTTCTCACCAATAATTCTAGGGCGCTATCGAGGTTATAGGAGTCGCTGTTAGCGGGGTTAACAATGGGAGTCAGGGATTGTAATTCTTCGTGGGTCCAACCTTCCGTTTCTAAAGCGGGTTCCCGGGCCGACATCCAGTTAATATTGCCCAAAAGGGTGTTAATTTCGCCGTTATGACCCAATAAGCGCATCGGTTGAGCGAGGGGCCATTTTGGTTGGGTATTGGTGCTAAAACGTCGGTGATAAATAGCGAATTGACTGCTATAGGCGGGATTTTGCAGGTCTAGATAGAATTCTCGCAGGATTTCGCCCCGTACCATGCCTTTATAGACAATGGTGCGACAGGAAAAGGAACAGAAATAGAAATCATCGGCCAGTTGCTTACCGACTTCAGAACGGGCAATATAGAGTAGGCGATCGAATTGAGAACCGGCTAAATCGGGGGAAGTAACCAGAATTTGCTCGACGTAGGGTTGATTTTCCCTTGCTTGTCTTCCGAGGACTTCGGGACGGACGGGAACAGCGCGCCAACCTAAAATCTTAATATTATATTTATTGACAATTTCTTCGATGTGTGCTTTAGCGTCGGCGCGTTCTTGGGCCGCTTGGGGAAGAAAGACCATACCCACTCCTAGTCGCTCAGATTCCGGCATATTTAAGCCATTTTCGGCGAACCAAGGAGCGAGGACATCTCTGGGGATAGCGGTCATCATACCGGAACCGTCCCCGGAATCCTGATCGGCGCTGCAGCCTCCCCGGTGTTCCAAACAACCTAAGGCTAAAAGGGCCTGTTCAATCAGTTGATGGCTGCCAGAACCGCGCACATCGGCAATAAAACCGACTCCGCAAGCGTCCCGTTCCTCTACGAGCCATCGGGGACCCCAATAGGGATCGATTTGGTGTATATTGTCGGTTTTTAGGTTATTTTGTTGCGCCATAGAAGTTATCCTTAGGGTCGTTGTCTAGAAGGGTGGGATAGTTGGTCTGCTGAAAGGGTCAATCTAGAATAGAATTTTTTTTGATCTTGCCGTTTCGATTGTCGCTGATTTTTCCTAATTTTTGCCTGTTGCCATCTTTATCTTGGCCGGTCTGAGGAATCACAGGTGATCTACCATGATATAGTAGCTCTTAGGAATTGTCATCGACAATCCCCTAGGCAGGATGGGGGTGAAACATCCTGTTAGGTGCTTATTTTCGCAGAATATTGTCTGATTATAAATATTATTGGAGCAATGGGGTCAAATTCAGGACAAGACTTTAGCTAAAGAGGCAGGTAAATCGGCTAATTTTTCTACCACTGTCACCCCAGCTTCTTGAAAATGACGTAAGCTATCTTTTCTGGTATTCTTAGCGGCAACAGAGTAGGAAAGTTGGTTAGAAATAATTGTTTCTGTATCGCCGAAATTGGTTTCAATCGCTGCATTTAACCCCACAAGATAGGCAATCACTGGTTTTTCGATCGCCGAGGCAATATATTTGGCTGCCTCGATTTCGGCCTTTCCCCCCACCTGACTGACGAGGAGAATTGCCTCGGTATTTTCATCTTCCTCAAAAACCTGCAACCATTGGGACAAATTGGAGCCAATAATGCCGTCAGTACCCAAATTTACCGCCATAGATTCACCATACCCCGCTGCTGTTAAAGTTTTCGCCACTTCATCCCCTATGCGATCGCCGCGGGTGATCAGACCGATTGTCCCCGATTGATAAAAATTCGGTTCACAAATACCCAACCAAAGATAATTGGGAATAATCACACCCTGGCTGCCGGGGCCGAGAATTAATGTCCCGGTGGTACTAGCTATCTTTAATAATTCCACCAGATCCAAGGGGGGAACTCCGGGGGTGACGATAATTAATTGGGGAATTGCTGCTGCGATCGCTTCTAAGGCCGCATCTAGGACTTGATTGGGGGGGACTAAAATTAAACTGGTTTGGATTTCTCCGGCTTCAGCAACGGCCTCGGCCACTAGATCAAACACTGGTATCTCTGCGATTATCTCACCACCGTGGCCACTAGCCACCCCCGCTACTAAACAGGTTCCCTGAGCTTTCAATCGTGCCGCATAATATTTGCCTAGGGGTCGATCGATCCCTTGCATAATTATCTGATCTTTATCTGTCCATTTCATATATTAAGTGTTGGGAGTTGTTTCAGTAAACAGTAAACAGTAATCAGTAAACAGTAAACAGTAATCAGTGAGACACTGTTGATGGGAGTTTTTTTCAGTGGTCAGTAAACAGTAAACAGTAATCAGGTTCTGAAGGCAAGAGTCACTCATGCAAGAGGCAAAAGAAAGAATCTGGCAATTCTCTCACCTAAAAAGAAGGTGAGAAACTAGGCACATCAAAGCTTTTAGCTTAACCAATTAGGTTTTAGATTCGGCCCTTGTGAACTGAAAACTCACATCTGATTACTGATGACTGATAACTGATATACTTTAGTCGTTCATAATCTGAGATTTATTAAACTTCTGAAATCCTAGAGTGAGCAAGGAATCCAGTTCTTTTTTATGTTTCAGATAGGCATCATTCAGACATTCATAAATAGCTGAAGAAAAGTCGGAAAAGTTTTCATAATATTTACCATACAAACATTTCTTTTTGACAAATTTCCCCAGGCTTTCAATTAAATTTATATTAGGCTATAAGACGGCAGATAGAGTAATTCTATTGACAAAGAAAGAGCCAATTATTCAACAATTTTACATTTTTGATAGCGGGCATTATCTAATACTAGAGTGATTTGAGGAAAAAATGCAAGTTATAGCCGTGCAAAGTATAGCTCAAGAGAGCATAGGCTACGATCGCAATCACAATATTAACATCAAATATGTTTGCTCCACCAGATGAAGCAGGGCTATTGACATCCTCGCCGCCCTAAAAGTGCGGCGATTCCTAAACCTCACGATTTAAGTTTCTGCTTCCACCACCGTCGCATACCACAGTTAAAAAACCATGTACTGTCTTACACAGAGTCCACAGACTTTCGCCCCATTTCA